>NZ_JBFARO010000278.1:0-1110 GCF_040677125.1 Actinomadura sp. NPDC049382 | reverse complement strand
GCGGTCGTGGTTGCGGCGGGCAGGGTGTCGCCCGTCGCCGTGCCGCGCCAGCCGAGGAAGCGGTAGGTCTTGGCGTCGAAGATCAGCTCCTCGCGTTCGCCGGGCCGGGTGTCGAGGGTCACCGCGAGGCCCGGACGCCCGGCGGCGTCGGTCGTGCGGCCGGACAGGCGCGTGCCCCGGATCTGGCGGGCGACGGTGAACAGCGCCGCCTGCACCTTGGGCGGCGGCTGCGCGGAGGCCAGTGCCGTGAGGTTGACCCACACGGCCTGGTCCTCGGACAGTTCCGCTCGCTGCCCGGCGTCCACCCCCGCGGCCAGGGCACCGCGCAGCCGCGCCGGGTCGGTGGGCAGGTTCTGGTGCACGGCGTACGGCGCGTTCGGCGCGGTGGGCTCAGAGGCGCACGGCAGGAACCTTGCGCCCGTCCCGGCACGCGCGAGCTCCCATGCCCGGGCGGGCACCTTCCCACCCGGCAGCGGCACGAGCCCCAGCAGCGTGGTCCGCCGATACACCGGGACTGCGCCGTCCGCCCGCCGCCACTCCTGGTAGCGCACCTTCCGGAACCAGGAGCCCCCGCTGCCGGTCGAGAGCTCCAGCGCGACCGACTCCCGGTAGGCGAACTGGCCCGGACGCGGATCCGCGACCTGCCCGTCCCCGGCCGCCTGCGCGGCCCGGGTGAGCAGCTCGGCGGCGCTGGCCGGTGCCGAACCGGGACCGCTCCCGCCCGCCAGCACCAGGGTGCCCGCGGTCACCGCCGCGACCAGTCCGCCCGCCGCCGCCGCCCGGACTCCCCACGCCCGCCGCCGTCTGTGCGCACCAAGACCCCCCAGCCGCGTCTCCCGCAGAAACCGCTGGCGGACGGCGGCCAGCCTGGCGGGGCCGGGCTCGGCGGCCTCGCTCCACAACTCCTGTACCTCACGCAGGTCACTCATCACCGATGTCCTCATTCCGATCATGGACGCAGGTCGGATTCACTCCGCCGAACTCCTGCCTCACCTTTTTCCGGGCCCGGTTCAGCCGGGACCGCACCGTCCCCACCGGAAGCCCCAGCGCGTCGGCGACCTGCTCATAGGACAGATCAGCCCACGCCACCAGCAGCAGCACCTCCCGGTC
>NZ_JBFARO010000277.1:0-1160 GCF_040677125.1 Actinomadura sp. NPDC049382 | reverse complement strand
CATCTGAGTTGACCTTGATCAACTTGGGAAGGAAGTGTCTCGTGCCACCACCTCACCCGCCCGAGTTCCGGCGTCGCGCCGTCGAACTGGCCCGGACCGGCGACAAGTCGGTCACCGCGCTGGCCAAGAGTCTGGGTATCAGCCAGTCGTGCCTGCGGAACTGGATCCGCCGGGACGACATCGAAGAGGGTCACCTCGACGGCCTGAGCGCCGGCGAGCACAAAGAGCTGGTCGAGCTGCGCCGAAAGGCCCGGCAACTGGAGTTGGAGAACGAGATTCTCAAGCGGGCGGCGGCCTACTTCGCCCGCGAGAACGTGCTCCCAAAATAAGGTACTCGCTGGTCCGTGAACTTGCCGAAAACGACATCCCCGTCGCGGTGGCCTGCCGAGTGTTAGGAGTTTCCCGGTCCGGTTACAGCGACTGGCTCGGCAGACCCGCCTCGATTCGGGAGCAACGCAACACCGAGCTGGTGAAAATGATCAGAGAAATTTATGAGGAGTCACGCCAGAGCTACGGCTCGCCGCGGGTGCACGCCGAGTTGACGCTGGGACGGGGCGAGCGGGTGAGCCGCAAACGGGTTGAGCGGCTGATGCGCGAAGCCGGGATCCAGGGGATCTACCGGCGCAAGGGGCACCGGAACCTGGTCAACGAGCCGACCGAGGAGGACCTGGTGAAGCGGGCCTTCGACGTCCAGGCACCCGACGTGCTGTGGGTCACCGACATCACCGAGCATCCGACCGGCGAGGGGAAGCTGTACTGCGCCGCCGTGCTGGACTGCTTCTCCCGCCGCATCATCGGCCATTCCATCGACATCCGCCAGACCACCAAACTCGTGGTCGATGCGATGGCTGCCGCAGTCGCGCGCAGAAAGCCCGCCAAGGACGCCACGATTCTGCACTCAGACCATGGGACGCAGTTCACGTCCTGGACGTTCGGGAAGCGGCTCCGGGCCGCCGGTCTCCTCGGCTCGATGGGCACGGTCGGCGACTGCTACGACAATGCCATGATGGAGTCGTTCTGGGGCTCGATGCAGCTCGAACTCCTCGACACCAGGAAATGGCAAACAAGAGCCGAGCTCGCAGCCGCGGTGTTTGAATGGATCGAGTGCTGGTATAACCCGTTCAGAAGGCATTCCAGCATCGGAATGCTCAGTCCGGTGG
>NZ_JBFARO010000276.1:0-1283 GCF_040677125.1 Actinomadura sp. NPDC049382 | reverse complement strand
CTCCCGGCGGGGCGGGCCGGTGACCGCCCGTGACGGGGTGGCCGCGTGACGTCGTCGGAAGCCGCCCGTCCGCGGCGTCGAGGGTAGGGTTTCGGCCCGCGCGCCGGGTCGGCGAACTGCGGCAGCAGCGACACGTACAGGATCGCGATCTTCGGGTTGAGCAGGTTGGTGACGAGGCCCATGGTGAACAGCCGGCGCGGCGGGTCGGCGGGCAGCTCGCGGGGCGCGAACACGGCCGTGCCGCCGGGCCGCACCGCCTGCCAGGCGAGCCAGAGCAGGTAGGCCGCCCCGCCGATCTTGATCGCGGTGTAGAGGGCGGGGACGAGCGTGAAGACGGCGGTGAGCCCGGCGGTGGCGGCGGCGACGTAGAGCACGAAGCCGGCGGCGACGCCGCCGAGGGAGACGAGCCCGGCGCGGCGGCCCTGCGTCACCGTCCGCGACACCAGGTAGATCATGTTCGGTCCCGGGGTCAGCACGAGCCCGAGGGCGAAGGCGGCGACGGCCGCGGCGGCGGTGAGCGAGATCATTGCACCGATACTAGATCCGGACATTTCTCAGTACAATATGGTGAATTGATCTCGGTGCAATGTGGGGAGCAGCCGTGGAGGACTTCCGCCGGGTCGCCGACGAGGTGGCCGCCGACATCGCGGCGGGGCGGCTGCGGCCGGGCGACCGGCTGCCCCCGCAGCGGGCCTTCGCCCGGCGGCGCGGCATCGCGGCCTCCACGGCGGGCCGCGTGTACCGGGAGCTCGGGCGGCGCGGCCTCGTGGCCGGCGAGGTCGGGCGCGGCACGTTCGTGCGCGCCGCGGCGCGTCCGGCCGACCCCGCGCTGGCCGAGCCGGCGGGCGCCCGCGTCGACCTGGAGCTGAACTACCCGCTGGTCCCCGAGCAGGGCCCGCTGCTGGCCGCCGGGCTGGAGCGGCTGATGCGCCGGGACGTCCTGGACGAGGCGCTCGGCCCGGTGGGCGTCGCGGGGACCGCCGCCGCCCGGGAGGCCGCCGCCGCGCTGCTCGCGACGCCCGCGCTGGCGCCGGACCCGTCCCGCGTGCTGTTCGCCGGGAGCGGGCGGCAGGCGATCGCGGGAGCCGTGGCGGCGCTCGTCCCGCCCGGCGGGCGGCTGGCCGTGGAGGCGCTGACCTATCCGGTGGTGAAGGGAATCGCGGCCCGGCTCGGCGTCACGCTCGTCCCGGCCGCCGGTGCCGCCGCCGTTCCGTCCGCCGCTGCCGGGGCAGCCGCAGTTCCTGCCGCCGCCCAACTACGGCGCGGGGCCGTACCAGCAGGTC
>NZ_JBFARO010000275.1:0-1339 GCF_040677125.1 Actinomadura sp. NPDC049382 | reverse complement strand
CCGTAGCGCAGCAGAGCCTGGGCGCGTGTCGTCACGAATTCCTCGTACGTCACGCCGTCATCGTCCAAAGACCCGTCCTTCCATCGCCCCAAGGATGGAGAACGGGGGTGGCGCCATGGCTGCGCACTTTAGCCCGGCGGCGGCCCCCGGCAATAGAGCTCACCAGGATCTTCGCGCCGGACGAAGATCCACGCGGCGGGCCGCTCGCTTTCCGCGCGCCGGGCGCGGACCGCTACATTGACCGCCTATGAAGGAGCGTCACCTCGGGAGGAGCGGGCTGCTGGTGTCCCGGCTGGGCCTCGGCACCATGACCTGGGGGCAGGACACCGACCCCGACGAGGCCGCGGCGCAGCTCGCCGCGTTCGTGGACGCCGGGGGCACGCTGATCGACACCGCCGACGTCTACACCGGCGGCGTCGCCGAGCGGATCCTCGGGCACCTGCTGCGCGAGACCGTCGACCGGGACGGCCTGGTGGTCTCCACGAAGGCGGCGATCCGGCCGAACGGCCGCTACGACGGGTCCCGCCGGCACCTGCTCGGCGCCCTGGACGCCTCCCTGGACCGGCTCGACCTCGACCACGTCGACCTGTGGCAGCTGCACGTCTACGACCCGGCGACGCCGCTGGAGGAGACGCTGTCGGCGCTGGACGAGGCGGTCGCGTCCGGCCGCACCCGCTACGTCGGGGTGGCCAACTACGCCGGCTGGCAGGTCGCCAAGGCCGCCGCGTGGCAGCGCGCCTGGCCGGGCCGCGCCCCGGTGGTGTCGGCGCAGGTGGAGTACTCGCTGCTGGCCCGCGACATCGAGCGGGAGGTCGTGCCGGCCGTGCTGGACGCCGGGGCGGGGCTGCTGCCGTGGTCGCCGCTCGGCCGCGGCGTGCTCACCGGCAAGTACCGCACCGGCATCCCCGCCGGGTCGCGCGCCGCCGCCCCGCACTTCGCCGACTTCGTCTCGCCCTACCTGGACGAGGAGTGCGCCCGGATCGTGGAGTCGGTGGTGACCGCCGCCGAGGGCCTCGGCCGGTCCCCGCTCGCGGTGGCGCTGGCGTGGGTCCGCGACCGGGAGGGCGTCGCCGCGCCGATCGTCGGCGCCCGGACCGCCGCGCAGCTCGGCGCGATCCTGGAGAGCGAGGACCTGACGCTGCCGGCCGAGATCCGGGGGGCGCTCGACGACGTCTCCGACACCGCGACGGGAAGCCCGTGACCGACATCCCCGAACCCGCATCCGACCAGCCCTCCCCCGCCGAGCGGGCCGCCCGCGCGGCCGCGGCGCTGCGCGCGGCCGAGGCCGCCGCCGGGGCCCTGGACGACCGCGCGCCCGCGGGCGCGCCCCCCGGGCCCC
>NZ_JBFARO010000274.1:0-1516 GCF_040677125.1 Actinomadura sp. NPDC049382 | reverse complement strand
CACCCCCGGGACCTGGTGGGGGCCGCCCACTCCGGTTGTGCGCGGGGCCCGGCCGGGGCGCGGCCCGGGGGGGAGCCGGTTCCCCCGCGGCCGTCTCGCGCGGCCGGTCAGGCGGGGCGGGCGAGGAGCAGTTCCCGGCCGAACCACTCGATGGTGCCGCGCAGCCCCTCCTCGACCGTGATCTTCGGATGCCAGCCGAGCTCCTTCTCCGCGAGGGCGGTGTCGGGGCGCCGGACGCGCGGGTCGTCCTGCGGCCGGTCGATGAACCGGATCCGGGACGCCGAGCCCGTCAGGTCGATGACGTGCCGGGCGAGGTCGGCCATCGACACCTCGTACGGGCTGCCGATGTTCACCGGCCCCGGGTGGTCGGACAGCGCGAGGGCGAGGATGCCGCGGACGGTGTCGTCCACATGGCAGATCGAGCGGGTCTGCGAGCCGTCCCCGGTGACGGTGAGGTCCTCGCCGGTCAGCGCCTGCCGCAGGAACGTCGGGACGGCGCGGCCGTCGTCGGGGCGCATCCGCGGCCCGTAGGTGTTGAAGATCCGCACGATCGCGGCGTCGAGGCCGCGGGCGTGCCGGAACGCCGAGGTCAGCGCCTCGCCGAACCGCTTGGCCTCGTCGTACACGCTGCGCGGGCCGACCGGGTTCACGTTGCCCCAGTACGTCTCGGGCTGCGGGTGCACCAGCGGGTCCCCGTACACCTCCGAGGTGGAGGCGAGGACGAACCGGGCGCCCTTGGCCTCGGCGAGGTCCAGCGCGTTGCGGGTGCCCTGGCTGCCGACCTCCAGCGTCTGGATCGGGAACCGCAGGTAGTCGGCCGGCGAGGCGGCCGAGGCGAGGTGGAAGACGTAGCCGACCTCGCCGGGGACCCGCACCGGCTCGGTGAGGTCGCGTTTCAGGAACCGGAAGTCCCGCCGGCGGGCGAGGTGCGCGATGTTGCGGAAGGTCCCGGTGAGCAGGTTGTCCATGCACACCACCGAGATCCCCTCGGCGAGGAGCGCCTCGCACAGGTGCGAGCCGAGGAAGCCGGACCCTCCGGTGACGACGGCGCGTGGATGTCTCATCATTGCCTCCTCATCCGTTGACGTGCTCATCCGTTGACGTGCTCATCCGTTGACGTGCTGATCGGTCGGCGTGCTCACCGGGCCGCGCGGGCGAGCACCGCCCCCGCGGCCTCGACGGCCTGGTCCGCGGAGATCTCCAGCAGCCCCGGGCAGGGCTCGCGCCCGTGCGGGTCGCCGCGGCGGCCCGCCCACAGGACGCGGTGCTCGGCGCGGTCGGGCGGCCCCCACCGGCCGGGCGGCGTCGGGCCGAACAGCAGCACCGACGGCGTGCGGAAGGCGGTCGCGAGGTGCGCGACGCCGGTGTCGCCGCACACCACCAGCCGGGCGCCCGCGACGAGCGCGGCCAGCTCCGGCAGGGACGTGCGGCCGGACAGGTCGGCGGCCGGGTCCAGCCCGGCGAGCGCGGCGACCCGGCGCGCGAGCGCCGTCTCGCCGGGCCCGCCGGTGACGAC
>NZ_JBFARO010000273.1:0-1597 GCF_040677125.1 Actinomadura sp. NPDC049382 | reverse complement strand
GGGGGTATTCCCTCAGGTGTGGAAAGTGATCTTGCTGGGGAGCAAGTGATCAGTGGGTGAAGCGCCCACGTTCTTCGGGGGGAGAACCACACGTCATGTCCGTGATCGACCGTGTCGACGACACCACTTCAACTACCGTAAGTGATCTTTCGGCTACCGTGACGGAGGTGAGTGGGCCCGAGCAGGACAGCACGCGCCGCCCGATCCGGGAACTGCTGGACGACCGGCTGCTGGACCAGCTGCTGGCCCGGTCCCGGGACGAGGCCGGCGGGCTGCGGCTGACCGGCGAGGGCTCGATGCTCGGCGACCTGGTCAAGGCCGTGCTGGAGCGGGCGCTGGAGGCCGAGCTGACCGCGCACCTGGGCTATGACAAGCACGCCAGCGACGGGTACGGGACCGGCAACTCACGCAACGGCAAGATCTCCAAGACGGTGCAGACCGGGGTCGGTCCGGTCCGCCTGGCGGTGCCGCGCGACCGGAAGGGGTCGTTCGAGCCGGTGCTGGTGCCCAAACGCGCCGGGCGGGTGTCGGGCGGCCTGGACGACATGGTCATCAGCCTGTACGCGCACGGCATGACGGTGCGCGACATCGTCCACCACCTCGACCAGGTCTACGGCACCCAACTGTCACCCGAGACCGTCTCCCGCATCACCGAGCAGGTGATGGACGAGGTCAAAGCCTGGCAGCGCCGCCCCCTGGACCCCGTCTACCCGGTGGTGTTCTTCGACGCGCTGATGGTGAAGGTGCGAGACAACCACGTCGTGCACAACAAGCCCGCCTACCTGGCGGTCGGGATCGACACCGACGGCGACAAACACGTCCTGGGCATCTGGGTCCCCAAAGCCGGCGACGGCCCGGCCGGCCCGCCCGGCACCAACCGGATCGGGGAGGGCGCCGCGTTCTGGCGCGGCGTGGTCGCCGACCTGCGCAACCGCGGCGTCCACGACATCCTCATCGCCTGCGTCGACGGCCTGACCGGGTTCGAGGACGCCATCTGCGCCGCGTTCCCGCACACCACCGTCCAATCATGCGTGGTGCACCTGATCAGAAACAGCCTGCGCCCCGTCCCGCGCAAGCACCGCGCCGCCGTCGCCGCCGAACTGAAGAAGGTCTACACCGCGCCCGACGCCGACGCCGCCCTGGACGCCCTCGCGGCCTTCGCCGACACCGACCTGGGCAGACGCTACCCGCAGGCAGTGAAGGCCTGGGAAACCGCCTGGGAACGGTTCATCCCGTTCCTGGCCTTCACCCCCGCCGTCCGCAAACTCCTCTACACCACCAATGCCATCGAGTCCCTGAACTACCAGCTCCGCAAGGTCACCAAGGCCCGCGGCCACTTCCCGACCGACGACGCGGTGGTCAAGCTGCTCTGGCTGGCCATCCTCAACATCGAGGACAAACGCGCACGCGAACGCGCCGCCAGAGCCGACCTGGACGGTGTCCGCGCCGGCTATCCGGCACGGCTCATCGAGGGCCAGAAGACCTACGGGTGGGCCGAAGCCCTCAACGAACTCGCCGACGCCTACCCAGACCGCATCCAGTAAAGACAACCAGACCCACAACAAGATCATCTTTACACACTTCGAGTTACAGGCTC
>NZ_JBFARO010000271.1:0-1625 GCF_040677125.1 Actinomadura sp. NPDC049382 | reverse complement strand
TGCGGCCCCTGAGTGCAGCTTTCGTCGGGCAGGCTCCGCCTGCCCTCTGCCCGACGCGCCGCCCCCACCCCAACCAGAAACACACAACACACAAGTGCAGAACTTCAAATCGAAATGCCCGAAATGAGCCTTTCGAGAAAACAGGAGAGAGTCGATCAAGGAAGTCCAAAGGAATCATGGAGGAATTTCGACTCGAAAGGACGAAGTAGCGTCCGGTCGGATATCATAAGGGTATGAGTTCAATCGCGGTCGACCTCGACGCCGCGTCCGCCATGGAATTGGTGAACGCGGCATCGGCGATCGCCGCCGAACTCGCCTCCCGCCCCGCCCCCGAATCAGCGGCGGCGTGCATGGAACTCACCGAGACCCTCGCCACCGCCACCGACCTGCAGGAAGCCGCCCTGTCGGAATTGATCGGCACCGTCGACCGATCCCGCGAAGTGCAGCGGTGGGGATACCCCTCCACCCGGTCCTGGCTGCGGTCCCGGCTGGGCATGCGCGAGTCCCGCGCCAAGGAACGCCTCACCCTGGCCCGACACCGCCACCGCGTCCCCGAGATGACCGAGCGGTGGACCACCGGTGACCTGTCGGCCGGATATGCCGCCACCATCGCCGACGCCATCACCCGACTCGACGACGATGACTGCGGCAAAGCCGAAGACA
This sequence comes from Actinomadura sp. NPDC049382, assembly GCF_040677125.1. Classification (NCBI taxonomy): domain Bacteria; kingdom Bacillati; phylum Actinomycetota; class Actinomycetes; order Streptosporangiales; family Thermomonosporaceae; genus Actinomadura; species Actinomadura sp. NPDC049382. The sequence goes on along the minus strand of NZ_JBFARO010000271.1, from coordinate 962 downwards.
TCCTGCTGGGCATGGTCGACCAGGGCTTCTCCGCCGGGAAGGTCGCCAGCTTCGGCAAGCGGATCCGCGACGTCATCGCTGAACGCGACGGCACCGAACAAACCCCCGAAGACGTGGCGCGCGGCTACGAGCGGTCGTGGATCGACTCGACCCGGTCGCTGGACGGCGGCCGTTACATCAAGGGCTGGCTGAACGCCGAGGACGCCGCCATCTGGGACGGCTCCCTCGGGCCGCTGGCCAAGCCCGCCGGAACCGACGACCACCGCGACCTGTCCGAACGCACTGCGGCAGCGCTGACCACGGTGCTATCGGGTGGGCACAAGGCCACCAAGGTCACCGTCATCTGCGACCTGGACACCCTCACCGGCGGCACCACCCCGGCACGTCTGACCGACGGCACCCCGATCCCCGCCGCCCAAGCCCGCCGCATCGCCCTCGCCGCCGGAGTCTCACCCCTCCTCCTCGGCCAGGGCAACACCCCGCTCTACCTGGGCCACCGGGTCCGGTTCGCCACCGCCCCACAACGCCAGGTCCTGGAAACCCTGTACTCCACCTGCGCGGTGCAGGGGTGCGAGGTGCCCGGGACGCTGTGCGAGGTCGACCACGTCAACGGCTGGGCCCTCGGCCGAAGCCCCACCGACATCGACCAACTCGCACTCACCTGCGGCTGGCACAACCGCTACAAACACACCAACCCAGACCGCATCCAGATCACCAAAGCGCTGGACGGCCGCTACACCTACCGCCTCCACCCACCCGGAATCAGAGCCCTTCCCGAACCCAGCCGCCCACCACCCTGGCCCCAAGCCGCATAACCACACGCCCGGGACCCGCACGGCGGGGCCCTGTCACTGGAGCGGGACGTGTGGAGCCTGTAACTCGAAGTGTGTAAAGATGATCTTGTTGTGGGTCTGGTTGTCTTTACTGGATGCGGTCTGGGTAGGCGTCGGCGAGTTCGTTGA
>NZ_JBFARO010000270.1:0-1627 GCF_040677125.1 Actinomadura sp. NPDC049382 | reverse complement strand
CTCGTCCAGCAGCAGGTCGGTGATCTGCCGCAGCTGCCCCGCCTCCAGCCGCCGGAACACGATGATCTCGTCGATCCGGTTGAGGAACTCGGGCCCCCGCGCCCGCCGCCTCCGCCGGACGCGGCACCGGCACCCGCAGCGCCGCCAGCAGCCCGTCCAGGTCGCGGACCTGCGCGCCCCGCCCCGACAGGAACGCCGCGCCGATCCGGTCCAGCCGGAACATCCGCGGCCCGTCCCGCATCCGGCACCAGCCCACCAGGTACTCCCCGTAGGGGGCGATGACCAGGCCGTGCGCCTCCACGTCGCGGAAACTGCGCGCCCCCGACCGGCCCGTGTAGGCCAGCCGCACCACCCGGCGGGTGCGGACCGCCTCGGCGAGCGTGCCCCGCACCGGGCCCGTCAGCGACCCCGCCTCGCCCAGCGGCGCCGGCTCCGGCGCCGCCGGCAGCGCGTAGCCGCGGCCCCGGCCCGCCCGCACCGGCAGCCCGCCGTGCGCCAGCAGCTCCAGATCGCGGCGGACGGTGCGCTCGCTCACCTCCAGCCGCGCCGCCAGGACCGCCGGGTCCAGCGGCTCGGGCGCGGCCGCGCGCAGCTCGGCGACGAGCGCCAGCAGCCGGTCAACGCGATCCACGCCCCCATCGTGACCCGCGGCACCGACAATCCACCGCCCCGCGGGGACCCAAAACCCTTACCCCGCGGGGCGAACCGGGCCCCGGCCTCGCGGGGCCGGGGGCCCTACAGCTCCGCCGCCAGGCCCGCGAAGTCGGCCGCCGTCAGCGACAGCGCGCTGCCGATCGCCTGCGTCGCCTCCGCGCTGCCCAGATGCCGCGTCGCGGCCCGGTCCAGGTAGGCCTCCACCAGCCGGGCGCCGGTCAGCCGCCCGCGCGGCCGCAGCGCCCCCACCTCGCGGTTCACCACCGCCCACGCGTCCGCGCCCAGCCGCAGGCTGCGCTCCTCGGCCAGCAGCCCCACCAGCGCCGCCCGCGCGGGCGGCGCCGACAGGTCCGGCAGCCGCACCGCCCGCAGGTCCGCGGTCAGCTCCGGCGCCGCCGCCGACAGCTCCCCGACCCGGTCCGGCTCGCACGTGCCCAGCAGCGCGGTGTCGTTGACGCCCTCCAGCCGCGCCCGGTACAGCACGGACGCGTACGCCGCGCCGTCGCCCTCGTCCAGGATCAGGCCGTCCAGGCCGTCCAGCAGCAGCACGTGGCCCGCGTGGTCCTCCAGCGCGGCGCGCAGCCCGTCGGGGCCGTGCTCGCGCAGGTCCTCGGCGTGCACGGAGTGGACCTCGCCGCTGGACGCCTCGACCTCCGCCAGCGCGCGCGCCGCCATCCGGGCCAGCCGCCGCTGCCCGCTGGAGGGCGCGCCGATCAGCAGCAGCGCCGGCGCCGACGCGCTCGACACCTCCTGGCCGCGCAGCCGCCGCGCCCACTTGCCGCGCCGCCGCACCTCGGTGACGACGCGCTCGATGTCGTCGGCGCCGCACAGGAACCGGATCCCGTACGCCTCGGCGACCTGCGGCTGCGGTTCGGGGTCCGGCGCCGCCGGCGGCGGAGGCGGCGGCTCGGGCACCGGAGCGGGCGGCGGCGGCAGGTCCGCGGGCCGGGCCGGCTCGGGCACCGGGCCCGCC
>NZ_JBFARO010000269.1:0-1654 GCF_040677125.1 Actinomadura sp. NPDC049382 | reverse complement strand
GTCCGGCGGCGTCCTACTCTCCCACACGGTCTCCCATGCAGTACCATCGGCGCTGAAGGGCTTAACTTCCGGGTTCGGGATGGGACCGGGTGTTTCCCCTTCGCCAAAACCACCGAACGTCTCAACGCACCACCCAGAAGGTGGGCAAATCAACGTCCAAGCCGGCAGGCTCAGAATCTTCACTTATCTACTGCGGTTCCAGGTTGTTTCCTGAGAACCACACAGGGACGCGAACAAACTCTCACACAGCGACTCGCTTTGAACGTTCAGTGTGTTCAAGCCACTCGGCCTATTAGTACCGGTCGACTCCACACGTTACCGCGCTTCCATCTCCGGCCTATCAACCCGGTCGTCTACCGGGGGCCTTACACCCACAAAAGGGGTGGGAGAACTCATCTCGAGGAAGGCTTCCCGCTTAGATGCTTTCAGCGGTTATCCCGACCGAACGTAGCCAACCAGCCGTGCCCCTGGCGGGACAACTGGCACACCAGAGGTCCGTCCGTCCCGGTCCTCTCGTACTAGGGACAGACCCTCACAATTCTCCTACGCGCGCAGCGGATAGGGACCGAACTGTCTCGCGACGTTCTAAACCCAGCTCGCGTGCCGCTTTAATGGGCGAACAGCCCAACCCTTGGGACCTACTCCAGCCCCAGGATGCGACGAGCCGACATCGAGGTGCCAAACCATCCCGTCGATATGGACTCTTGGGGAAGATCAGCCTGTTATCCCCGGGGTACCTTTTAGCCGTTGAGCGACACCACTTCCACACGTAGGTGCCGGATCACTAGGCCCTGCTTTCGCACCTGCTCGACACGTCCGTCTCACAGTCAAGCTCCCTTGTGCCCTTACACTCGCCACCTGATTGCCAACCAGGCTGAGGGAACCTTTGGGCGCCTCCGTTACATTTTGGGAGGCAACCGCCCCAGTTAAACTACCCACCAGGCACTGTCCCCCACCCGGATACACGGGTGCGGGTTAGACGCTCAAAACGACCAGAGTGGTATTTCACCAACGACTCCACCGACACTGGCGTGCCGGCTTCACAGTCTCCCACCTATCCTACACAAGACGCTCCAAGCGCCAATGCCAAGCTGTAGTGAAGGTCCCGGGGTCTTTCCGTCCTGCTGCGCGAAACGAGCATCTTTACTCGTACTGCAATTTCGCCGGGCCTGTGGTTGAGACAGCGGGGAAGTCGTTACGCCATTCGTGCAGGTCGGAACTTACCCGACAAGGAATTTCGCTACCTTAGGATGGTTATAGTTACCACCGCCGTTTACCGGCGCTTAGATTCTCAGCTTCGACCCCGAAAGGTCTAACCGGTCCTCTTAACGTTCCGGCACCGGGCAGGCGTCAGTCCGTATACAGCGTCTTACGACTTCGCACGGACCTGTGTTTTTAGTAAACAGTCGCTTCCCCCTGGCCTCTGCGACCCCACCCAGCTCCGGAAGCACGTTCCTTCACCGGACGAGGCCCCCCTTCTCCCAAAGTTACGGGGGCAATTTGCCGAGTTCCTTAACCACAGTTCACCCGATCGCCTTGGTATTCTCTACCTGACCACCTGAGTCGGTTTAGGGTACGGGCCGCCAGTACACTCGCTAGAGGCTTTTCTCGACAGCATGGGATCACTCACTTCACCTAAAACGGCTCGGCATCA
>NZ_JBFARO010000268.1:0-1696 GCF_040677125.1 Actinomadura sp. NPDC049382 | reverse complement strand
GGTGGCGGGGAGGCTGGGATGTCCGGTCCTTGCTCAGGTGCGCAGGTGAGCTGGTGGTCTCGTTGGGGTGGTTGGCGCTGGAATCCGCTTGAATCCGCCCGCACGCGCCCGCATCCGGCGGGCTAAGCAGCATCCTGCCAGAACAGTCCTTACATGCCGAGGGGAGGATACCGGCCCGTAATTCCTGCGATGCCGGACGGTCCGCACCGGGCGACTACTATTCGCCGGATGAGCTGGCAGGCGGCCGGGGCGGGGCCCGGCGGAACCGGAGGCGGCCCGAGCGGCGACCTGTTCGCCTCGGTCGAGGGCAACGTGCGCGAACTGGTGGCCTCCCCGTGGTGGCAGACCGCCCAGCCCGCCGACCGCGCGGCCCAGGTCGCCGCGCGGATGCTGTGGGGCGCCGGCGAGTGGTGGCTGTACGGGGCGTGGGGCCGCTGGTACCGGTGCGGCCTGGACGGCAGCTGGCACCCCTGCCCGCCGCCGGCGGCGTTCGAGGACCGCCGCGTCGCGGTGCCCGCGCCGCAGGGCGCCGGGACCCCGCCGGTCCCGCCTCAGCTGTTCCCCACCGGCCCCGACCTCGCGGCGGGCCGGGTGGCCTCGCCGGGGTTCCTCGGGCCGGTGCCCGACACCGCCGTGGTGGCGCGGATCTCCCAGGCCCTGACCACCGCGCTGGCGGTGAACCCGCAGCAGTTCGCCCACCGCGACCCGATGTTCCAGCCGGGCACCCCCAGCACGGTCGCCGCCGCGTGGGGGGCGCTGCTGTGGTGCGCGGGGTCGCCGGTCGCGCTGACCGAGCACCCGCTGATCGAGTCGTTCATCCCGTTCCTGACCACCTCCGCCGACCGGCTGCACTGGATGATGCCGCCCGACTTCGCCACCCTGGCCGGCTACTACATCCACCGGCTCGGCGCCGGCGACGGCGGCGGCGCCGCCCATGTCGCCCGCGTGATGTACGAGGTCGCCGCGGGCCTGCAGGCCGATCCCCGGTTCCGGCCGGGCGCCGACGCGCTGGCCGCGGTGACGGCGGCGTCGCTGCGGATGGTCGGGCAGGACATGGCGACCGTCCGGTACGGGCCCGACGCCGTCCTGCAGGAGTGGCGGCGCCGCTGCCCGGCCGAGTACGCCACCCCGATGCTGCGCGACACCGCGCCCGGGGAGTACCTGCGGCTGGCCCTGTACGACCTGCAGCAGATCGTCGCGGGGCTGACCGGGCCGCGCCCGTCGGCGCCGGGCCGCGGCCACGACGAGGTCCGCCGCGCGGGCATCGCGGTGCTGGCCGCCGACCTGCAGGCGGCGCCGGGCGCGCTGCCGGCGCTGCAGCGGTGGCTGGACCCCGACAGCGTCCGCACGCTGCAGTCCGTGCTGTCGGATCCGGCCAGCCCGCTGCGGGAGCTGTGGCCGCGCGAAGGGCGGCTGCCCGAGGCGCTGCGCGGCGACGACGCCGACGCCCTGGCCGCGCTGCTGGCCACCACCTACACCCTCGGGCTGACGTGGTGCCGGCTGGCGCAGGTCGCGCCGCCGGCGACGGGGTTCGCGGTGCCGCAGGCGGTCGCGGCGGAGCTGACGTCCCCGGCGATGCACACCCCGCCGTCCACCGACGAGCTGTCGGCGTGGGACATCATCAAGGCCGCCCGCGCCCACATGGCCGCCGAGCGCGCCGGGGCCGGCGCCGACCAGCCGGTCGCGCAGGTGCCCG
>NZ_JBFARO010000267.1:0-1771 GCF_040677125.1 Actinomadura sp. NPDC049382 | reverse complement strand
CGGGACGGAGGCCGACCGGACGGGCGGCGCGACGGCCACCGGGGCGCGCGGCGCCGAGGCGAGGACCGCGGCGACCGCGGCCGGGACCGCCGCGGCGACGGTCGCGGCGGCGATGCGGGCGCCGCGGCGGTGGCGCGGGCGCGGCGGGACGGGCGGGGGCAGGGCCTTCGTCGCCTGCGGGACGGCGGCGACGGCGGGGGCCATGCGGACGCGGCGCGGCGGCGCGTCGTCACCGGCCAGCGCGTCGTCACCGGCCAGCGCGTCGGCGACCTCCCGGGCGGACGGGGCGTCCTCGCTCAGGCAGCGGGCGGCGAGCGCGGGCAGCTCCCCGGACGTCCCGGACGGCAGGCAGGCGGCCAGGACGGCGCCGAGCGCGCGGACGTCGGCCGCCGCCGTGGCCGGCGCGGGGGCGCCCCGGACGATCCCGCCGATGCCGGTGTCGACCAGCCTGACCTCGTCCCGCAGCAGCATGATCTTGCCGGGCCGCACGTCGCCGTGCGTCACGCCGGCCGCGTGCGCGGCGCCCAGGGCGGCGGCGACCCGGCTGCACACCGACGCGGCCTCGCGGGCGGTGAGCCGGCCGCGGCGGAGCCGGTCCGCGAGGGACTCGCCGTCCAGGAACTCGGTCACCAGGTAGGGGACGAGGCGTCCGGCGGCGTCCCGGGTCAGGTCGCTGTCGTAGACCGTCTCCAGCGCGGGGTGCGACAGCCCGGCGGCGCGGTTGACGCCCTCCTGGAACGCGCGGGGCGGCCCGCCGGGCGCCGGGAGCTTGACCGCGACGGGCCGGTCGAGCAGCTCGTCGAAGGCGCGCCAGACCTCCATCGTCCCGCCGTCGCCGAGGCGTTCCACCAGCCGGTAGCGCTCCGTCAGCCGCAAGCCCGATTCCACTGGACGTCACCCTCGTCCGCGCTCGATGTCGGCGTCCGCACGTCGGTGCCCGGGCGCGATCCCCGGCACGTGGGGGAGTACGCGCGGCCGTCCCCGCCCGGTTCGACGGGCGCGCGGGAGCGGGTGATCGCGCTGGTCGGCGCGGTGACCAGCGCGATCACCCGATCATCACACCCGCGCCGCAGCGCGCTCCGCGCGCCACGCCGCGAGCAGCTCGCGGAGGCCCTCCTCGTAGCGGGCGATGTTCGCGGTCTTCACGTCCTCGTAGCCGCGGATCACGTCGGGCAGCTCCGCGATCCGGACGGCGAGGTCGCGGCGGTCCGCGTCCGCACCGGCGCGCAGGCCCGCGACCAGCTCGTTCACGACGGCGACGTAGCCGGTGACGAGGCGGCGCTCGGCGCGGCGCTGCGCGGCGGCGCCGAACGGGTCGAACGGGGTGCCGCGCAGCCGCCGCATGGCGCGCAGCGCGCGGAACGCCGGGCGGGCCGTCCGGCCGAGCGCGATCTTCCGGTCCAGGCCGACGGCCCGCAGCAGCGGCGGGTGCAGCATGTACGACACGGTCGAGCCCGGCCCGAACTGCTCCTCGACCCGGCGCGCGAGCTCGGGGTCGAGGTGCAGGCGCGCGACCTCGTACTCGTCCTTGTAGGCCATCAGCTTGTACAGGTTGCGCGCGACGGCGACCGCGAGCCGCTGCCCGGTGCCGTCCGCGTCCCGCTCGGCGCGGTCGACGCGCAGGACGGCGTTCAGGTACCGCTCGGCGAGCGCGAGGTCCTGGTAGGCGGCGAGGTCGGGGACGCGGATCCGCAGCACGCGGGCCAGCTCGCCGTCCACGCCGGCCGCCTCGACCAGCGCCGTCGCCGCCGGCGCGGTGGCGTCCAGCGGG
>NZ_JBFARO010000266.1:0-1798 GCF_040677125.1 Actinomadura sp. NPDC049382 | reverse complement strand
GGTGGTGGCTGCGGGGGGGGGGGCGGGGCCGCCGGCGGGGTCTGGGGGGGCGACCCCACGCCGGCGCGCGGGCCCCGGGCGCCGCGCCGCCCCGGCACCGGCCCGCAGGGCGTCCCGGTCAACAAGTCCGCCGCCGCGACCGGCGTCACCGCCGCCGCCCGCGACCCCGCCTGGCGGCTCACCGTCACCGGCCGCGTCGACCGGCCCCTCACCCTGTCCCTGGACGGCCTGCGCGCCCTGCCGCAGCACACCGCGCGGCTCCCGATCGCCTGCGTGGAGGGCTGGAGCGTCGAGGCGGACTGGACGGGCGTGCGGCTGCGGGACCTGCTGCGCCTGGCCGGCGCCCCCGCCGGCGCCAGGGTCCGCGTCGAGTCGCTGGAACGCGGCGGCCCCTACCGCACCTCCATGGTCGACCCGCCGCACTGGACCGACCCGCTCACCCTGCTCGCGCTCGGCCTGAACGGCGCGCCCCTGGCCCTCGACCACGGCTACCCGTGCCGCCTCATCGCACCGAACCGGCCCGGGGTCATCCAGACCAAATGGGTGCACCGGCTGGTGGTGACATGACCTCCCGGATCGCGGTGTGGGCCGCCTACGCGGCGGGCCTGGCGCTCATCGGCTTCGGCGCGCGCGGCATCGCCGACGACGTCCCCGTCGCCCGGTGGGCGGCGTGGTTCGCGGGCGCGGCCGTCCTGCACGACGCCGTGCTGGTCCCGCTGGTGCTGGCCGCCGGGCTGGCCACCGCGCGGCTTCCGGCCGCGGCCAAGCCCGCCGTGCGGGCCGCGCTCATCGTCGCCGGATGCGTCACCGCGGTCGCGCTGCCGCTCGTCCTCGGCTACGGCCGCCGCGCCGACGAGCCGTCCCGGCTGCCGCTGCCCTACGGCCGCAACCTCGCGCTCGTCCTGACCGCGATCGCCGTGGTCGCCGCCCTCGCGGTGGCGGTGCGGCTGGCGCGGCGGCGCAAGGGCGGGCGGCGGTGACGCTCACCGGCGCCCGGCGGCCCGCGGCCCGCGGCGGCGGCACCCGGACGCGCGGGCGGTACGGGTGGGTCGCGGTCGCGGTGTGGGCGGCCGGGATCGCGGCGGCGTTCGCGGCCGGGTGGTACCTGCGGCGCGCCGGGCTGGAGACCGAGGACGCGTTGCCGCCGCTGCACGCGCGGGCGCGGGAGCGGCCCCTGACCTGGGAGCTGCTGCCGGCGGCGGCGTTCGCGGCGGCGGCGGTGGCGGTGCTGCCGCCGCTGGCGGCGCGGCTGCCGTGGCGGGCGGTGCCGGTGCTGGCGTGGGCGGGGTCGGCGGCGTGGGCGGTGGTACTGGCGGCCGGCGACGGCCGGGGCGCGCTCGCCGCGCCGCTGGACGCGCCGACCGAGTACCCGGCCGGGCTGGCGCAGGTGCGGCCCGACCCGCTGGAGTGGGTGCGGACCTTCACCGACCGGCTCGGCGGCTACACCACCCACGTGCGGGGGCATCCGCCGCTGCCGACGCTGGCGCTGTGGGCGCTGGAGCGGGCCGGGCTCGGCGGCACCGGCTGGGCGGCGGCGCTGATCGTCGCGGCGGGCGCGTCCGCGGCCGCCGCCGTCGCCGTCACCCTGCGATGGACGGCGGGGGAGCGGGCGGCGCGCGCGGCGGTGCCGCTGCTGGTGCTGGCGCCGCTGGCGGTGTGGATCGCGACCGCGATGGACGCGTTCTTCCTGGCCGTGGCCGCGTGGGCACCTTGTTGTAGAGCATCTGCGCGCGGTAGGTCTGCTCGCTCGCGCTGGCGTCCGACGGCTTGCCCGACCCGCCGACGGACGTCCAGGTCT
>NZ_JBFARO010000265.1:0-1994 GCF_040677125.1 Actinomadura sp. NPDC049382 | reverse complement strand
GGCGGGGGCGACCCTGCGCGGCCTGCTGCCCCGCGACACCGCCGAGTTCACCGCGACCTACCCGCGCACCGCCGAGCAGCTCAACCGCTGGGAGGCGGACGGGTCGAGCGGCAGCGTCAGCGTGCGGGCCGCCGGGACGACGTCGGCGACGCCGGGCGGCGGGGACGCGGCGAGCGCCGCGTACAGGCCCAGCATGGCCGCGAGGTCCGGCAGTTCGACCAGCAGCGCGGCGTCGCCGCTCGGGATGATCCGCACCCGTCACCTCCAGAGGTCGTCGAGCCCGGACAGCGAGTTCCAGCCGAGGTAGAGCGAGAGCAGCCAGGCGGCGGCGCCGAGGACGAGCAGCCAGACCGGGTACCGGTAGCCGCCGAGCAGGTCGCGGCGGCGGCCGGCGGCCCACAGCAGCACCGCGAGCCCGAACGGCAGGATGAGGCCGTTGAGCGCGCCGGCGAGGACGAGCAGCTTGGCCGGGGCGGTGCCGATCGCCAGGTAGACGGCCGCGGAGACCAGGATGAACGCCACGACCAGGCGGTTGCGGTACCGCTCGACGAACGAGGAGAACGAGACGAGGAACGACACCGAGGTGTAGCTCGCGCCGATGACCGAGGTGATCGCGGCCGACCACATGATCAGCCCGAAGACGCGCAGCCCGGCCTCGCCCGCCGCGTGCTCGAACGCCGACGCGGGGGCGTTCTCCTTGGCGAGGGTGACGCCGCCGGCGACGACGCCGAGGACGGCGAGGAACAGCAGCACCCGCATGAGGCCGGTGACGAGGATGCCGGTGACGGCGCTGCGGTTGATCTCCCGGACGTTCTCCGGGCCGGTCAGCCCGGACTCGATCATGCGGTGCGCGCCCGCGTAGGTGATGTAGCCGCCGACCGTCCCGCCGATCAGGGTGGTGATGACGAGGAAGTCGACGGTCTCGGGCGCGACGGTCTGCCTCAGCGCGTCCCCGAGCGGCGGGTTCGACACGAACGCGACGTAGAGCGTCAGCAGGATCATCACGGCGCCGAGGACGACGACGATGCGGTCCATCGCGACGCCCGCGCGCCGGCTCAGGAAGATCGCGATGGCGACCAGCGCGGAGATCCCGCCGCCGATCTTGACGTCCAGGCCGAGCAGCGCGTTCAGCCCGAGCGCGGTGCCGGCGATGTTGCCGATGTTGAAGACCAGCCCGCCGAACACGTCGAGGGCGGCGAGGCCGTAGCCGGCGCCGGGCAGGACGCGGTTGCCGAGCTCCTGGGCGCGCATTCCGGACACGCCGACGACGCGCCACACGTTCAGCTGGATCGCGATGTCCACCAGCACGGACACGACGATCGCGAACGCGAACGCGGCGCCGAGCTTGGCGGTGAACACCGTGGTCTGGGTGATGAAGCCGGGGCCGATGGCGCTGGTCGCCATCAGGAACATGGCGCCGAGGAGCGCGCCGCGGCGGGACGAGGCGGGTGGTGCCGGTGGGGTGTCCAGGGCGGTCCGGTCCGTCATGGGGGTGACCCTTCTCGGGTGTCGGCTTTCCGTCAGGGTAGAGATTGTTCAACAATCCAGCAATCCCCTTGTTGAGAGATCTTCCGGCCGATGGGATACGCTTGCCCCCCACGCACGCGGAAGGGCGGTCGATGGCGGAGACCTGGCTCGACGAGATCGCGGCGGCCCGGCACGATCTGGACCGGTCGAGCACCGCCGCACGGGTCGCCGACCTTCTCCGCGAGCAGATCACCGACGGCCGGCTGGTGCCCGGCGCGCGGCTCCCCGAAGAGGACCTGTGCCGCGCCGTGAAGGTGTCCCGCAACACGATGCGCGAGGCGTTCCGGCTGCTCGTCCAGGAGCGGCTGCTCGTGCACGAGTTCAACCGCGGCGTGTTCGTGCGCCGCGTCACCGCCGACGGCCTCGCCGACCTGTACCGGGTCCGGCGCATCCTGGAGTGCGAGGGCGTGCGGTGCGCGCCGGACGCCCCGCCCGCCGCGCTCGCCCGGCTGGAGGCCGCCGTGCTG
>NZ_JBFARO010000264.1:0-2105 GCF_040677125.1 Actinomadura sp. NPDC049382 | reverse complement strand
AGCACGCAAGTGCAGAACTTCAAATCGAAATGCCCGAAATGAACCTTTCGAGAAAACAGGCGAGAGTCGATCAAGGAAGCCCAAAAGAATCATGGTGGATTTTCGACTCGAAAGGACGAAGCAGCGTCCGGCCGGATATCATCAGGGTATGAGTTCAATCGCGGTCGACCTCGACGCCGCGTCCACCATGGAATTGGTGAACGCGGCATCGGCGATCGCCGCCGAACTCGCCTCCCGTGCTGCCCCCGAATCGGCGGTGGCATGCATGGAACTCACCGAGACCCTCGCCACCGCAGGCGATCTGCAGGAAGCCGCCCTGTCGGAATTGATCGGCGTGGTCGACCGGTCCCGCGAAGTGCAGCGGTGGGGATACCCCTCCACCCGGTCCTGGCTGCGGTCCCGGCTGGGCATGCGCGAGTCCCGCGCCAAGGAACGTCTCACCCTGGCCCGCCAGCGCCACCGCGTCCCCGAGATGACCGAGCGGTGGACCGCCGGTGACCTGTCGGCCGGATATGCCGCCACCATCGCCGACGCCATCACCCGACTCGACGACGATGACTGCGGCAAAGCCGAGAACATCTTGCTGGGCATGGTCGACCAGGGCTTCTCCGCCGGAAAGGTCGCCTCCTTCGGCAAGCGGATCCGCGACGTGATCGCCGAACGCGACGGCACCGAACAGGCACCCGAAGACGTGGCACGCGGCTACGAACAATCCTGGATCGACTCGACACGGTCCCTCGACGGCGGCCGCTACATCAAGGGCTGGCTCAACGCCGAAGACGCCGCCATCTGGGACGGCACCCTCGCCCCCCTGGCCAAACCCGCCGGAACCGACGACCACCGCGACCTCTCCGAACGGACGGCCGCCGCACTCACCACGGTGCTGTCGGGCGGGCACAAGGCCACCAAGGTCACCGTCATCTGCGACCTGGACACCCTCACCGGCGGCACCACCCCGGCACGTCTCACCGACGGCACCCCCATCCCCGCCGCCCAAGCCCGCCGCATCGCGCTCAGCGCAGGGGTGTCTCCGCTCCTGCTCGGCGGCGGCAACACCCCGCTCTACCTGGGCCACCGAGTCCGGTTCGCCACCGCCCCACAGCGCCAGGTCCTGGAGACCCTGTACTCCACCTGCGCCGTCCAGGACTGCGAGGTGCCCGGGACGCTGTGCGAAGTCGACCACGTCCACGGCTGGGCCCTCGGCCGAAGCCCCACCGACATCGACCAACTCGCCCTCACCTGCGGCTGGCACAACCGCTACAAACACACCAACCCACACCGCATCCACATCACCAAGAACCCGGACGGCCGCTACACCTACCGCCTCCACCCACCCGGTACAGGCCAGACCACAGGCCCACCAACATGGAGCCTCACCCCGGCCAGCCGCCCACCCCCAACAAGCCAAGCCGCCTGATCACAGACCCACAGACCACAGACTCGCGCCCCCGAACAGACCCGGGGGCCGCGTGCCGCACCCGCATGCCCCGCGCCGAGCAGCCCACCACCGCACACCCGGCCGGGCCCGAACCCGCGCCGACGGAAGACGACGCGAACACCGACTCACGCCCCCCAGAGCCGCCCGACTCTCCCCACCCGCCACGCTCGTCCTAAGCACTGGCCGACAGCCCACCCCCGGCAATCCCGCCAACACGGCCCCGAACCGATCCCCATCCAGGCCGACCACCAAGCCCGGGCCCGGCCACGCGAGCGCAGGCCCGCATGCACCATCACGGGCGGGGGTCGCCTCGCCCGCTACGCTCGGTCACGCTGAGCTAGGCGCCTGATCACGCCCGGCCATACCGTCAGCACGAGGCCGGGCCGTCGCCTGGCATGGCCGACTGCCGGTTGGGCATGGCCGCAGGTTCGCGGATGCACGCCGCACGCTCGGCCGCATTGTCGAGGGGTAATCCGCTTCACCGCAACGCGCCCGCCCGTTCCTTCGGGCAGCGCGAGGCCGGTGCGCTCTCCCGTCTGAGCTCCGCGCGATCGCCAACTCGCGGACCGGGGGGTGTCAACGTCGCGCGATTTCTGACCCCCTGGAGACGTCTGAATGTTGACCCCTCTGGTGTTGGTCGTTGGTTCGGTTACTGCTGGTCGTCGTT
>NZ_JBFARO010000263.1:0-2109 GCF_040677125.1 Actinomadura sp. NPDC049382 | reverse complement strand
AAACAGCGGAAACACGCATCACCGCGCTCCTCGACCCCACCGGGGAACTCCCGAGCGCGCACGAGGGCGACGAGATCGACGTGATCCTGACCCGCGGGGATCGACGAGCTGTCGCTGACGCTCGCGGGCGCGCAGCTCGGCATCACGATGTGCTCGCTCGGCCTCGGCCTGGTGTCCGAGCCGGTGTTCGCGGGGGCGCTGACCCCGCTGTTCCACACCGCCGGCCTGCCGGGGGGCGCCGCGCACGCGGTCGCGTTCGTGCTGGCCCTGGCGCTGGTGACGTTCCTGCACATGGTCGTCGGCGAGATGGCGCCGAAGTCGTGGGCGATCGCCGACCCGGAGCGCTCCGCGACCGTGCTGGGGCTGCCGTTCCGCGCGTTCGCGACCGTCGCGCGCCCGCTGCTGGCGGCGCTGAACGGCGCGACGAACCTGCTGCTGCGCGCGGTGGGCGTCCGGCCCGCGGAATCGCGGGAGGTGTCGCGCACGCCGGAGCAGCTGCGCAGCATCGCGGAGGAGTCGCGGCGGCTCGGGCTGATCGCGGAGGGCGAGCTGACCCTGCTCACGACCGCGCTGGACGCGCCGCGCGTGCCGCTGGCCGGGCTCGTGGTGCCGGTCTCCGACATCGTGTCGGTGCCGGCGGCCGCGTCCCCGCAGGAGGTCGTGGACACCGCCGCCCGCAGCGGCCACACGCGCCTCATGCTGCGCGACCCGGACCGGCCGGGCGCCGCCCGCATGGTGCACGTCCGCGACGCCTACCTGGCCCGTGCGCGGGGCGCGGCGACGCCGGCCGGGCGGCTGGCGCACCCGGTCCCGGCGATGCCGGTCGGGACGCCGGTCGGGGAGGCCGTCGCGATCCTGAAGTCCCACCACAGCCATCTCGGCCTGGCGGTGGCCCCGGACGGCGGCATCGCGGGCCTGGTCAGCCTGGACGACCTGCTCACCACGCTGCTGACCGTCCGCTGAACCACCGACAGGCGTCAACATCGGTTGACACGGCCGCGATGTCAACCTACATTGACGCCATGAGCGATGGAGTGACGCTCGCCCAGGAGGCGAGCAGCCGGGACCCGGCGGTGGGCCTGCGGGCCGTGCGGGCGCTGCGCGAGCTGGCCGAGCGGCTGGAGGCGCTGCAGGTCGCCAGCGCCCGCGAGCAGGGGTGGTCCTGGCAGGAGATCGCGGTCTGCCTCGGCGTGAGCCGGCAGGCCGTCCACAAGAAGCACGGCGGCGGGCGCCGCCTTCTCAAGAAGGAGCAGTGAGGGATGTTCGAGCGTTTCACCGACGGCGCGCGGGCGGCGGTCACCGGCGCCCAGGCGCAGGCGCGGGCCCTCGGCGCGCCCTTCATCGGCACCGAGCACCTGCTGCTGGCGATCGCCGACGGCGGTGACGCCATGGCGCGCCTGCTGGACGGGCACGGGCTCACGGCGGAAGGTCTGCGCGCCCGCCTCGCCGGTACGAGCCGGTCCCCACTGGACGCCGACGCGCTGAAGAGCATCGGCATCGACCTGGACGCCGTCCGCGCGGCGACGGAGGCGAGCTTCGGCGCGGGCGCGCTGGACTCCCCCGCCGGGGCCCGGTGCGGCGAGAAGGGCCATCTCCGGTTCACCCCGAGGGCCAAGAAGTCGCTGGAGCTGAGCCTGCGGCACGCGATCCGGCTCAAGCAGAAGCGCATCGAGAGCGGGCACATCCTGCTCGGCGTGCTGCACGACAAGGAGTTCATGGCCGCACGGCTGGTCACCGGGGCGGGCGTGGACGTCGGTGAACTGCGCGCCGGCGTCGAGCGCGCGCTCGCCTCCCGGGCCGCCTGATCAGCCGCCGAGGCGGCCGGAGAGGGCGGCGACGCAGGCGGCCCTGCGAGTCGGATCGTCCGGGAAGCGGCGGCGGCACTCGGCGGCGACCCAGGACGGTGTGGCCGGGCGCGCGGTGCGCGGCTTGCGCGCCTTGTGCCTCGGGTGCCGCACGGGCGGGCGGGGACGCGCCTTGCGGGGCGCCGGGCGCGGTGCGGCGGAACGCGGGCGCGCCCGCTTCGGGACGGCCCGCCCGCCGGGCGCCCGCTCGCGTTCCCGGTCGGTGGTGGTCGCCGGGCCGGGCGCCGGCGCCGGCGGAGGCGCC
>NZ_JBFARO010000262.1:0-2146 GCF_040677125.1 Actinomadura sp. NPDC049382 | reverse complement strand
CCCTTGTGGGGCATCAACCGGCCCACCCAAACCAACAATAACCTCCACCCGGCGCCCGGGGGGGGGGCCCCCCGGGGGGGGGGGGGGGGGGCCGCCGCCGCGCCTCGCGGAAGGCCGCTGCGGTCCCTAGCGGCGCAGCGCCCATTCGACGGCGGGGCAGCGGTTCATGACGACGTCGAGCCCGGCGTCCTTCGCGCGCCGGGCCGCCGCCTCGTCGATCACTTCGAGCGGCAGCCACACGGCCTTCGCGCCGGCCGCGATCGCCGCGTCCACGGCCTCACCGGCGTGCTCGGCGCGCCGGTAGACGCCGACCACGTCCACCTTCTCCGGGACGTCGGCGAGCGACGCGTAGCCCCGCTCGCCGAGCACCTCCCGCCCCGCCGGGTGGACGGGGATGATCCGCTTCCCGCGCTCCTGCATCAGCCGGGCCTGGGTGTAGACCTCGCGGTCGGGGTTGTCGCCGAGCCCGACGAAGGCCCACGTCCCGGTCTCGTTCAGCAGCCGCCGGATCACGTCCTGGTCGGCGAATTCGTCTGCCATGTCCACGACAACAGCGCCCGCGATCCTTTGCTTCCCGCGGCGCTCAGGGGCGTCCGAGCGCGCGGTAGTTCCAGCCCGCCGCGCGCCAGCGCTCTGGGTCGAGGGCGTTGCGGCCGTCCACGATGTTGCGTTCGGCGACGGCCTCGGCGAGCGCGGCCGGGTCCATGCCGCGGAACTCCGGCCACTCGGTCAGCAGCAGGACGACGTGCGCGTCCCGGGCCGCCGACAGGGCCGAGTCGCCGTACTCCAGGGTCGGCTGGGCGCGGCGCGCGTTCCGCATGGCCTGCGGGTCGTACACGGTCACCTTCGCGCCCTGCGCCCGGATGGACGCGGCCACGTCCAGCGCGGGGGAGTCGCGCACGTCGTCGGAGTTCGGTTTGAACGCGGCGCCGAGGACGCCGACCGTCCGGCCGGCGAACGAGCCGCCGAGAAGCTGGCGGGCGAGGTCCACCATCCGGATCCGGCGCCGGATGTTGATCTCGTCGACCTCGCGCAGGAACGTCAGCGCCTGGTCGGCGCCGAGCTCGCCCGCGCGGGCCATGAACGCCCGGATGTCCTTCGGCAGGCAGCCGCCGCCGAAGCCGAGCCCGGGGCCGAGGAACTTGCCGCCGATCCGGTCGTCGTAGGACAGCGCCTCCGAGAGCTTCGTCACATCGGCGTGCGCGGCCTCGCAGACCTCCGCCATCGCGTTGATGAACGAGATCTTGGTGGCGAGGAAAGCGTTGGCGGACACCTTCACGAGCTCGGCCGTGGGGAAGTCGGCGGTGATGAACGGCGTGCCCTCGGCGATCATCGTCCGGTAGACCTCGCGGAGCACCTTCTCGGCGTGCTCGGCCGCGCCCTGCTCGGCGGGCAGCCCCGCCACGATCCGGTCGGGGTGCAGGGTGTCCTGGACGGCGAACCCCTCGCGGAGGAACTCGGGGTTCCAGGCGAGCACGGCGTCGCCGCCGACCGGCGCGACCCGGGCGAGGGTCTCGGCGAGCCGCTCGGCCGTCCCGACCGGCACGGTCGACTTGCCCACGATGAGGCAGGGCCGGTTCAGCAGCGGCGCGAGGGAGGCGACGGCGTCGTCCACGTAGCTCATGTCGGCCGCGTACTCGCCGGCCTTCTGCGGCGTCCCGACGCACAGGAAGTGGACGTCCCCGAACTCGGCGGCCTCCTTGTAGGACGTCGTGAACCGCAGCCGCCCGGTCTCCAGGCCCCGGCGCAGCACCGGTTCCAGGCCGGGCTCGTAGAACGGCAGGTCACCGGCGGCGAGCCGCGCGATCCGCTCGGCGTCCACGTCCAGCCCGAGGACCTCGAAGCCCAGGTCGGCCATGCAGGCCGCGTGGGTGGCGCCCAGATAGCCCGTTCCGATGACCGTCAGCCGGTGGGTCAAGACCCGCTCCCTTCGATTCGCCGTCGCCGACTAGCGGCCTCTCCTGACACGTGCCCACTGCGGGCCCGTACCTGCCCTGCCCGCCAGTCCCTACTGGCGGGTAGCATCTGCGGCATGAGTTCTGACTTTCCCACGTATGCGCCGTCGGAGGAGCATGAGCTGCTGCGGCGCACGGTGCGTGAGCTGGCCGAGGCCAAGATCGCTCCTTTCGCGGCGGAGGTGGACGAG
>NZ_JBFARO010000261.1:0-2218 GCF_040677125.1 Actinomadura sp. NPDC049382 | reverse complement strand
TGTTGACGGCGGGTGAATACTGACCCCCAGGCGGCGGCCGAATTCTGACCCCCTCTGCTGTCACTGTGGAGGGTGATCAAGGTGGAGGACTGGGCGGAGATCCGCCGGTTGCACCGGGCCGAGGGCATGCCGATCAAGGCGATCGCCCGGCGGCTGGGCATCTCGAAGAACACCGTCAAGCGGGCGCTGGCGGCCGATGAGCCGCCCAAGTACCGGCGGGCGCCGAAGGGATCGATCGTGGACGCGGCCGAGCCACAGATCAGGGAGCTGCTGGCCGAGTTCCCCGACATGCCCGCGACCGTGATCGCCGAGCGGATCGGGTGGGAACGCTCGATGACGGTCCTCAAGGACCGGGTCCGGGTGCTGCGGCCGCAATACCGTCCGGTCGACCCGGCCTCGAGGACGGCGTATCAGCCCGGTGAGCTCGCTCAATGCGATCTGTGGTTCCCGCCGGTGCGGGTCCCGGTCGGGGCCGGGCAGCACGCGGGCCCGCCGGTGCTGGTGATGGTGTCGGGCTATTCGCGGTGGCTGATGGCCCGGATGCTGCCGTCGCGGGCGGCCGGGGATCTGTTCGCCGGGATGTGGGTCCTGCTGCGCATGCTCGGTGCCGCGCCCAAGACGCTGGTGTGGGACAACGAGTCCGCGATCGGCAAGTGGAAGAACGGACGGCCGCAGCTGACCGCCGACGCCGAGGCGTTCCGCGGCGCGCTGGGCATCGCCATCGCGCAGTGCCGTCCCGCAGATCCCGAGGCCAAGGGCCTGGTCGAACGCGCCAACCGGTATCTGGAGACCTCGTTCCTGCCGGGCCGCTCGTTCACCTCGCCCGACGACTTCAACACCCAGCTGGCCCAATGGCTCGGGCATCGCGCCAACGTCCGTCATCACCGGCGGATCGAGTGCCGGCCCGCCGACCGGCTGACCGCCGACCGGTCGGCGATGCTGGCGTTGCCGCCGGTGCCTCCGCAGGTGGGGTGGCGCACCTCGACCCGGCTGCCCCGCGACCACTACGTCCGTGTCGCCTCCAACGACTACTCGGTGCACCCGTCGGTAATCGGCCGGCTGGTCGAGGTCGCCGCCGACCTGGACCGGGTCCACGTCACCTGCGGCGGCCGGCCCGTCGCGGCGCATCCGCGCTGCTGGGCGGTCCATCAGACCATCACCGATCCCGACCACGCCCGGGCCGCCGCCGCGTTGCGTTCCGCCCGCCTGCAGGCCGCCCGCCCGGTGGTCGATGTCGGGGTCGAGCAACGCAGGCTCGGCGACTATGACGCCATTCTCGGCGTCGAGGGGGTGGTGGCGTGATGGCCGCCCGCACCAAACCCGCCGCCACGTCCGCGGCCGGGTCCGCCGCGACCGCGGGTGGCCGGGATGTCGAGGCCGAGCTGGCCTACCTCACCCGGGTGCTCAAAGCCCCGTCGCTGCATGCGGCCGCCGGTCGGCTGGCCGAGCGGGCCCGTGAGGAGTCCTGGACGCACGAGGAGTTCCTGGCCGCCTGCCTGCAACGCGAGGTCGCCGCCCGCGAGGCCCACGGCGGCGAGGCCCGGATCCGCTCGGCCCGCTTCCCTGCCCGCAAGGGGCTGGAGGATTTCGACTTCGACCACCAGCGCTCCGCCCGCCGTGACGTCATTGCGCACCTGGGCACCCTGGACTTCGTCGCCGCCCGCGAGAACGTGGTGTTCCTGGGCCCGCCCGGCACCGGCAAGACCCACCTGTCGATCGGGCTGGGCATCCGGGCTTGCCAGGCCGGGCACCGGGTCGCGTTCGCCACCGCCGCCCAGTGGGTCGCCCGGCTGGCCGATGCCCACGCCGCCGGACGGCTGCAAGACGAGCTCACCCGGCTGGCCCGCGTTCCCGTCCTGGTCATCGATGAGGTCGGCTACATCCCGTTCGAGGCCGAGGCCGCCAACCTGTTCTTCCAGCTCGTCTCGTCCCGCTATGAGCGCGCTTCGCTGATCGTGACCAGCAACAAGCCGTTCGGCCGCTGGGGCGAGGTGTTCGGCGACGACGTCGTCGCCGCCGCCATGATCGACCGCCTCGTCCACCACGCCGAGGTCATCAGCCTGAAGGGAGACAGCTACCGCCTCAAAAACCGGGACCTGGGCCGCGTCCCCGCGGCCAACACCAACGACGACCAGCAGTAACCGAACCAACGACCAACACCAGAGGGGTCAACATTCAGACGTCTCCAGGGGGTCAGAAATCGCGCGACGTTGACACC
>NZ_JBFARO010000260.1:0-2276 GCF_040677125.1 Actinomadura sp. NPDC049382 | reverse complement strand
AGGGCGGCCAGCCCGTCGTGCGCGCTCCGGCCGGCCTGACCGAGCTGTTCGCCGCGGCGGGCGCGCCCGCGCAGCTCGCGGCCGGCGCCCTCGCCCGGCTCGGCCCGGACGCCGCGGACCGGCTGCGCGCCGACCCGTGGCTGCTGCTGCGCGTCCCCGGCGTCCGGCCCCCGCAGGCCGACCACTTCGCGCGCGCCGTCCTCGGGGACGCGGCGGGGCCGGGCGACGTGCGGCGCGGCCGGGCGCTGGTGCTGCACCTGCTGACCGAGGCGGCGCGCGCCGGGCACACCGTCACGCCGGCCGCCGACGTGGTCGCGGCGCTGGAGCGCGCCCGCGTCCCGGACCCGCGCGCCGCCGTGGAGGCCGCGCTGGACGAGGCCGAGGTCCTCTCCCTCACCGAGGAGCCGGAGTTCGACGAGGAGTCCTTCGCCGAGGACGCCGAGCCGGAGGAGCCGGAGGAGATGCTCGGCGCGGCGCGGTGGGCGCTCGCGGAGGAGGCCGCCGCCGAGGGGTTCCAGCGGCTCACGCTCACCGCCGCGCCGCTGCTGGACGACGCGGCCGTCAAGGAGCTGCGCGACGGGCTGCCCGAGGACCGGTCGCTCGCGCTCACCGCCGCGCTGCGCACCGGCGTCAGCGTCCTGCGCGGCGGCGACGCCGACGGGCTCGCCGCGGCCGCCGCCGGGATCGCCGGCGCCGCCGCGGCCGCCGGGCTGCGGGCCGCCGTCGCGGCGCCGACCGACCGCGCCGCCGCCGGCCTGCCCGCCCCCGAGGGCGTGGCGGTCACCGGCCTGCACCGGCTCCTGGAGCCGCGGGAGGCGCCCGGCGGAGGCGTCGTCTACGGGCGCGGCGAGCAGCACCCCCTCGACCTCGACCTGCTCGTGGTGGCGGACGCGTCGGCGCTCGACGTCGAGCTGTGCGCGGCGCTGGCAGAGGCGTGCCCGGACGGCGCCCACCTGGTGCTGTGCGCCGAGCCCGGCGCCGCGCCGCCCGCCGGGCCCGGCCGGCCGCTGGACGACCTGGAGGCGTCGGAGACCGTCCCCGTCGTCACGCTGGACGCGGCGCCGCCGTCCGGCCCGCTCGGCGTGCTGGCGGCGGCGGTGCGCGGCGGCGACCTGCCCGCCGTGGAGGCGCCGGACCGGGAGGTCGTCATCGTGCCCGCCGCCGACCCGGGCGAGGCGGTGCACCGGGCGGTGCAGCTGCTCACCGACTCGATCCCCCGCGCGCTCGGCATCCCCGCCGAGGACGTCCAGGCCGTCGCGCCCGCGGCGGGCGGCCCGGCGGGCGCGGGCGCGCTCAACGCGGCGCTGAAGGCCCGGCTGAACCCCGGGCCGGGCGCGTTCGGCGGGATGGACCCCGGCGACCGGGTCGTCGTGGCCGCGCCGCTCCCCCAGGCCGCGGTCGGCGAGACCGGCACGGTGACCGGCGGCGGCCCGCACGGCCTCGACATCGACTTCCCCGCCGGGCCGGCCACCGTCGCCCCGGCGGACGCGGCCCGGCTGCGGCACGGCTGGGCCGTGCCGGTCGCGCTGGCGCGCGGGACGCGCCGCCCCGCCGTCGTGGCGGTGCTGCCCGCCGAGGGGCTGTCGCGGCCGCTGGTGGCCACCGCGTTCGGGCTGGCGCGGCGGCACCTGTCGGTCGTGCAGGCGGCCGGGCCAGCGCTGGCCGCGGCCGTGCGCGAGGGGGGTCCGGCGCCGCGGCGCACCCGCCTGGCATCGCTCGTCGCCCAGTGAGGCACGCCGAGGCCAACGCGAGGTAAAGAAACCACCGTGTCGCGGTTTACGGGCGGGCCCGTATGGGACACGATGTCAACAGGGTCGGGCGCGTGAAGGCCCTGCAGGGCAGCGGTTTCAGGCACGCCGGCTGTTTCAGGCACGGCATCGGGTGGAGGAAGAACATGCCCCAGGGGCTCAGGCGGCTCGGTTCGGCTTCGGCGGCGGTCTCGGCGGGGGCGCTCGTCCTCGTGCTCGCGGCCCCGCCGGCCGACGCGGCGGCGGCGCAGGAGTGCAAGAAGGGCACCGACCCCGAGAGCACGATCGAGAACTGGAAGTGCAACCTCGGCAACCTGCGCGAGGCCCTCACCCCGAAGACTCCGACCCCGACACCGGCGCCGACGAAGACCACCGCGAAGCCGGCGCCGAAGAAGACCACCTCGCAGAGCACCAAGAAGTCCACGGGCAAGAACCCAGGCGGGTCGCGGTGAGGTCAATGTCGCCGGAAGCATCGTCCCAGTACAGGAACTGGATACCGGGACGTCTGGCGAGCGCGTCGACGATGCC
>NZ_JBFARO010000259.1:0-2339 GCF_040677125.1 Actinomadura sp. NPDC049382 | reverse complement strand
GCACCCGTACCCGGCGACCTCCCCGTAGACGCGGGCGCCGCGCGCGGCGGCCAGGTCGGCGCGCTCCAGGAGGAGGAACGCGGCGGCCTCCCCGACGACGAACCCGTCGCGGCCGGCGTCGAAGGGGCGGCCGGCGGTGTGCGGGGTCGGGTCGCGGCGGGCGAGGGCGCCGATGCGCGCGAACGCGGCCATCGCGAACGGGGTGAGGATCGCGTCGACGCCGCCGGCGACGGCGGCGTCGATCCGGCCGGCGCGGATGGCGAGGACGGCCTCGCCGATCGCGGTGGCGCCGCTGGCGCAGCCGGTGGAGAAGGTGAGGCAGGGCCCCTCGCAGCCGTGCCGGATGGACACGTTCGCGGCCACGGCGTTCGGCATGATCTTCGGGACGGCCGGGACCGGGACGCGGTCCAGCGTCCCGGCGTGCTCGTGGCCGCCGAGCGCGACGGTGGCGGCGAGCCCGGCGGCGGCGGTCCCCACGTAGACGCCGCGGCGGGCGGGGTCGCCGCCGGGGCCGGGCCCGGCGTCGGCGACGGCGTCGTCTGCGGCGGCCACGCCGAGCTTGGTCATCCGGTCGAGGCGGCGCCGCTCGGGCCGGGTGAAGTAGCGGTCCTCGTCGAGCGGCCGGGCGGGGCAGCCGAACGACACGGCGGTCCCGGCCTCCAGCAGCTCGGGGACGTGGACGGCCTGCGACTTGCCCGCGAGGACGGTCGCGAGCACCTCCGCGGGCGTGCCGCCGGCGGGGCTCTTCACGCCGAACCCCGTCACCACGACGCGGGGCGTCCCGTCCGCGCGCTGCTCAGCGGTCATCCGTCACCTCGCGGTCTGGGGGGTCCCGCGGGAGGCGCGGGGCTTGGAAGCTAGCGCGGCGGCGCTCGTGGGAACTTGCCACCCCGTGCACATTTCTGTCGGCGGTTTTTGTCACCCGGGTGACACGGGCCACAGCGTGATCAGGCGTTTCGTCCCCCACTCGTCGCGGTCGTGCACCATGGAGGGGTGACGCAGGTTGTGGAGAACGCGGCGGGTGCGGGGATCACGGTGGAGCCGGGGGCGGCGGGGGCCGACGGGCTGCGGCTGCTGGCCGATCTCGTCGGGGACGGCGACGTGGTGGTGCTGAGCGGGGCGGGCCTGTCCACCGAGTCGGGCATCCCCGACTACCGGGGCGAGACGGGGCGGCGGCGGCCGGCGCAGCCGATGACCTACCAGGAGTTCACCGGCAGCGAGGCGGCGCGGCGCCGGTACTGGGCGCGCGGCCATCTCGGCTGGCGGCACATGGCGGGGGTCCGCCCGAACGCGGGCCACCGGGCGGTGGCCGAGCTGCAGCGGCGCGGGCTGCTCGCCGGGATCATCACGCAGAACGTCGACGGGCTGCAGCAGTCGGCCGGGGCGTCCGGGGTGATCGAGCTGCACGGGGCGCTGGACCGGGTGGTGTGCCTGGCGTGCGGCGCGCGGAGCCCGCGCGCCGCGCTGGAGGCGCGGCTGCGGGCGGCGAACCCCGGCTTCGAGGCGCGCGCGGAGGCGATCAACCCCGACGGCGACGCGGTCCTGCCGGACGCGGCCGTGGCGGAGTTCCGGCTGGTGGGCTGCGAGCGGTGCGGCGGGCCGCTCAAGCCCGACGTGGTCTTCTTCGGCGAGAACGTGCCGCCGGCCCGGGTGCGGGACTGCTACGCGCTCACTGAGGGCGCCGGGGCGCTGCTGGTGCTCGGGTCGTCGCTGACGGTGCTGTCGGGGTACCGGTTCGTCCGGCACGCGGCGCGGCACGGCGTCCCGGTCGCGATCGTGAACCGGGGCGCGACGCGCGGCGACGAGCACGCGCTGGTGACGCTGGACGCGCCGCTCGGCGCGACGCTCACGGCCCTCCTGGACGAGCTGGGGCGGTAGCCGGTCACCCTCCGGCGCCGGGCAGCGCCGTCGCGGCGGGCGCCGTGGACGCCCGCGAGCCGGGCGGGGCGGGCGGCGGCGGGTCGTCCACGGCGGGCGGGTCGGGCAGCGTGTCGCCGGTCACGAACCCGGTGGCCTCCAGCTGCCTCATCTGCTCGTTGACCAGCGGCTGCGCCTGCTCGGCGAACCGCCGCACGAGGGCGTTGCGGGTGGCGGCGCGGACGGCGCCGAGCTCGGTGTAGAGCAGGCCCTGCGCCATCCGCGTCCGCGCGACGGCGGTCTTGTCGTAGTCGTTGCCGGACTTGCCGGTGATCTCCGACATCCAGCTCTGCTGGTCGGGGCTGGGCCGGTCGGGCAGCGCGACGCCCAGCCGCGCGGCGGTCTGCCGGTTCAGCCGGTCGATGTGCGAGAGCGGCGAGTTCTGCTACTACTACAACAGCGACAACGCGGGGTCGGTCTCG
>NZ_JBFARO010000258.1:0-2381 GCF_040677125.1 Actinomadura sp. NPDC049382 | reverse complement strand
CGGCAGGCCGCGCGCGGCCGCGGCGCCCCGCGCGCGCACGAGCGTGCCCAGCAGCAGCACACCGGCGACGGTCATCCCCAGGGCGTTGCCGACGCCGAAGGCGGCGACGACCCACTGCCGCTCGACCGCCAGCACCAGCGCGACGTCGGCGATCATCACGACCCCCCAGCCCGCCGCGACCGCCGCGGCCCCCATCCGGCCCCGGTGGCACGCGTACAGGACGCGGCCGAGATGCGCGACCAGCCCGTAGCCGAGCAGGCCCGGCGCGAACGCGAGCACCGCCCGCGACAGCACCTCCTGCTGGTCGGGATGGCCGGGGTTGAACACCGCCGCGATCGGGACGGCGACGGCGGCGAGCGCGGCGGCGCCCGCGCACGACACGAGGATCACCGCGCGGGTGGTGGACGCCGTCACCGCGTCGAACCGGTCCTGCTCCCCCGCGCTGATCCGCGCCGACAGCAGCGGGAACGCGCTGGTCGCGATCGGCACCGCGAGGATCGCCCAGGGCAGCAGGTAGATCGCCCAGGCGTACTGGTAGTTGGCCAGCGCGCCGCTCGTCCCCTGCGAGCTGAGCCGGACCACCAGCAGCGCCGACAGCTGCTGCGCCGCGACCGTCGCGAGGCCCGCGACCGCGAGCCGCCGCACCCGCGGCGCCACCCCCTCCGGGAAGCGCAGCGTCGGGCGCAGCTTGAACTTCAGCCGCCACACCGCGACCCCGGCGGTCGCCGCCATCGCGACGCCGCCGAGCGCCGTCCCGATCGACAGCGTCAGCATCGCGTCCGTCGGCAGCCCGGCGAGGTCGTTCTCGAAGCCGCGGCCGAGGGGCGCGTAGGCGAGGTACGCGCCGATCACCACGAGGCTCGACATCAGCGGCGCGAGCGCGGGCGCGACGAACCGGCGGTGCGACTGCAGCAGCCCGTACAGGACGACCGCCATCCCGTACATCACCATCTGCGCCGACATGATCGCGAGCATGGTGGAGCCGGCGTCCACGATCTCGTCGGGCGAGCAGCCCTGCAGGTCGTCGCCGACCAGCGCCCGCATGATCGGCCGGGCGCCGAGCGCCATCAGCGCCGACAGCGGCACCATCAGCACGACGATCCAGGTGAGCAGCGCCGACCCGATCCGGCGGACCTGCTCGCGGTCGCCGCGCTCGGCGGGCCCGGCGAGCACCGGCACGACCATGCTGGCGAGCGCGCCGCCCGCGACGATCTCGTAGACGATGCTGGGGAACTGCGTCGAGGTGAAGTACGCCTGGCTCAGGCAGGACGTGGTGACCGTCTGGGAGAAGGCGTAGGTGCGGCCGAACCCGGCGAGCCGCGCCAGCACCGTGATGACGGCGATGACGACGGCCGCGCCCGCGAGGCCGCCGGCGAACCGGCGCACGCTCGGGGACCGCCGGGCCGGCGGTGACGTTTCGGGAGGGGTCACGCGCGTGGACGTTCTCCGGGGGAGCCGGCGGGCCGGCCTAGGCGGGGCCCGCCGCGACGCCGTCGCCCGCCGGACCCGCGGGCGGCGGGACGGACGGCCGGAACGCGTCCCCCGCATCGGGCTTGCCGGCGGCGGGGGCGGGTGCGGCGACCGGGCGGCGGCCGAGCATGTCGATGCGGTTCAGCACCGGGTTGCCCGCGATGACCTTGGTGAAGCTGACGAACTCGCTGGCGGCGTTCAGCCCGGCGAGCCCGGCCAGCACGGCGAGCCGCGGCCCGCGCCCGAGCCGGGTCGCGCCGAGGCCGAGCAGCGCGCCGAGCGCGTTCGCGCCGGTGTCGCCGAGCATCGCGCGCTCGCCGAGGTCCTCGGGGAGCAGCGCGGCGGCGGCGCCGAGCGGCGCCGCGACGACGGCGGAGCCGGACCGGGTCAGCGCGAGCGGGCCGCCCGCGAGCAGGCCGACCTTGATCGCCCGGCCGGGGCGCAGGTCGAACAGGTTCATCAGGTTCGCACCACCGGCGATGATCGCGCCGTTCACGAGCGTGTCGAAGGCGCGCCCGGTGCGGGACGGGGCGGGCGACCCCGCGACCGCGGCGGCGGCCAGCCCGGTCGCGCCGATGCCGAGGATCTTCACCGCGCCGCTGGTGACCTCGCCGCGGGCGAGCGCGGCCAGATGGCCCTTGAAGCCGCGGGAGGCGCCCGACCCGGCGAGGTCGTCGTAGCCGCCGAGGACGCCGGACCCGGTGCCGGCGAGCAGCGCGGCGGCGCGCATCCGGCCCGCGGCGCCGGGCGCGAGCAGCCCGGCCGCGGCGGCGCCCGCGACGAACGCGGGCCCCTCCAGCAGCGTCACCGGCTCGCCGCGGTGGTTGGTGCGGCCCCAGACCTCCTCGCCCGGCAGCCCGTTCAGGCCGGGCGGCCGCCGGGTCAGCGCGGCGTGCGCGGCGCGCGCCGCC
>NZ_JBFARO010000257.1:0-2546 GCF_040677125.1 Actinomadura sp. NPDC049382 | reverse complement strand
CCGGCGCCCGCTTGTTCTCGGGGACTATAATCCGCCATACCCGGGCCGCCCCCCCCGCCCCCCCCGCCGGCGGGGGGCCCCGCCCCCCGCACGGCCGGTCAGCCCTCCGCCGCGCCGAGGGGGCGGGCGCCGGCGGGCCACCAGTCGCCCGCGCCGTAGGGGTCGGCGAGCGGCTGCGACCCGTGCTCGTGGACGATGCGCCACCGCCCGCCTTCGTCGCGCAGCAGCCAGGTCATCCGCATCCGGAGCCGGCCGGCGGCGCCGTCCCCGTGCACGTCGTAGTCGATGACGCCGGTGACCTGGCCGAGCGCGGCGGACTCGAACACGTGCGGGCCCTCGATCCACCGGTAGCCGTCGATGCCGACGGGGGCGGCGAAGTAGGCGCGCCAGCCCTGCTCGATCCGGTCGCCGCCGCGCGTCGTCCAGCGGGGGCCCTCGGGGAAGACGTACGCGTCGGGCGCGCCGGAGAAGGCGTCGAGGACGGCGTCGAGATCGCGGTCGACGACCGCCTGGAGCATGGCCTCGGTCGCTTCGAGCGGGGACTTCATCGCTGGTTCCTTCCTGTTCGGGGACCGTGGGCGTGTTTCATCTCATAATGTGGAACCGGGGTTCCCCGCGGGGCACCGGCGTCGCCACGTAGTGGAACGGCATTACACTGGTCGAAACCGCGTGCACGCTCGCGTCCATCAGCCATGCCGACCCACGGGGACCGGGAAGGAACCACCTCCATGACCAGCACCGCGCAGCCGAGCGAGCTCTCCCCCCGCGCCGAGGAGCGCGCGGGGACGGGCCAGACCATCGCCACGGTGGAGCGCGCGGCCGACGTCCTGATGTACTTCGCGGAGCAGCGGGCGGCGACCCTCGGCGTCACCGAGGTGGCCACCGCGCTCGGCCTGTCCAAGGCCGCGGTGCACCGCATCCTCACGTCGCTGCGCGGCCACGGGCTGATCGAGCTGGACGAGGCGACCCGGCGCTACTCCCTCGGGATCGGCGCGATGAAGCTCGGCATGGCCTACCTGGAGCGGATCGACGTGCGGACCGTCGCCCGGCCCGAGCTGACCGCGCTGTCGGAGCGCACGATGGAGACCGCGACGCTGTCGGTCCGGTCCGGCTGGACGCGCTCCTACATCGACCAGGTGACCCCGCGCCGGGAGCTGATCATGTCGGTGACGCTCGGCGTGCCCTACCCGCTGCACGCCGGGGCGTCCTCGAAGGCGTTCCTGGCCTTCCTGTCCGACGAGGAGATCGACCACTACCTCGCCCAGCCCGCGCTGGAGCAGTTCACCCCGGCCACACTCGCCACCCCGCCGCGGCTGCGCCGCGAGATCGAGGAGATCCGCGCCCGCGGCTACGCCTCCTCGATCGCGGAGCGGCAGCCGGGCGCGGCGTCCGTCGCCGCGCCGATCCTCGACCAGAACGACCGGCCGATCGCCGTGATGAGCGTCAGCGGCCCGATCGACCGGTTCCGCGAGGAGACCGAGTTCTGCGCCTCGGCCCTGCTGCAGACGGTGCGGCGGCTGTCCGAGCGCTTCGGCCACCGCCCCGCCTGAGCCCGCCGCCGGTCCGCCGCGCCCCTGGGAGTCGCGCCGCATTCAGTACGCCGTCGATCCGGGCTTGACCACGCCGAGCAGGGCGGCCACCACGACCAGCGTCCAGATCGCGAGGACGTACGGGATGCTGCCCTGGACGGCGCCGCGGATGTCGCGCTCCACCGCCGGGTCGCTGCCCTTGGCGAGCAGCGTCCCCCAGGCGGCGCCGAACGGCTTCAGCTTCACCCGGATCATCAACCCGGCGGCGATGCACAGCGCGTAGGCGGCGACCTTCCCGGCCAGCCACTTCGGGTTGGACGTCACGCCGAACGGCTCCTCGGCGAGGAAGGTGTAGCCGGCCGCGCCGAGCAGCCCGGCGATCAGCGCGCCGCGCACGACCAGGTCGGTGCGGTGCACCAGGTCGCCGTACCGGCCGGGCCGGCGCCGGTAGTCGGCGACGACCAGCCACAGCCAGACCAGCGCGAGGGCCCAGACGACGGCGAGCCGCCGGCCGCCGAAGACGTCGCGGCCGAGCTCGTCGGCCGCCATCAGCGTGATGCCGCTCGGCAGGAACAGCACCAGGCAGATCCGCGGGGACATGTCGACCACGTGCATGATCTTCACCGCGACGCCGCGCGCCTCGGTGGACAGCTCGGGCTTGAGGATGAACCGGCTGGAGTAGAAGACGCCGAGGTCGCCGCCGAGCCAGTAGGCGAACAGGACGATGTGGAGCAGGATCGCCCAGCTGTGCAGCGTCCATCCGTGGGTGCCGATCACGGGGCCTCCGTCAGGGGGAAAGGTCAGACTATTATCTGTACCATCATTCCGGTTTCAATGGAACGGCGTTACAGTCGTCGGAACAGATTCCGGGAGGTTGGGATGGCTCGACAGATCGGCGTGCGTGACCCGCGCACCGGGCGCACCGACGGGACGCTCCGCTGCGCCGACGCCGCCGAGGTGGCCGCGGCGGCGGGCCGGGCCCGCGCTGCGCAGCCCGGCTGGCTCGCGCTCGGCACC
>NZ_JBFARO010000256.1:0-2718 GCF_040677125.1 Actinomadura sp. NPDC049382 | reverse complement strand
CCGCAACCCGCGCACCGGGCTGCCGGTCGAGGTCCCCGCCGCGCAGGTGCCGCGGTTCCGGTCCGGGCAGACGTTCCGCACCCGGGTCGCCGGGGCGTAGCACAGCTGCCAGCCGAGGGCCATGAGGTCGGCGCTGAGCAGCTCCTCCTCGCCGCCGAGCCACAGCCGCGCGGAGAACCCGCCGGCCTCCCGGAACGCCTCGGTCCGCAGCATCGAGGCGCCGGCCAGGAACGAGCCGAGGGCGGGTCCGGGCAGCCACGCCGGTCCGGGGACGGGCGAGTGCCGCAGCTCGGGCACGATCGGGTCCTCGCGCCCGCCCGGCTCCACCAGGATCCGCCCGGTCACGACCGCGAGGCGCGGGTGCGCGTCGAGCAGGTCGGCGGCGCGGGACGGCGCGTCCGGGTCCCACCAGGTGTCGTCGTCGGCGAACGCGATGTAGGGGGTGCGGACGTGGTCGGCCGCGAGGTTGCGGCCGACGGCGCCGAGATTGCGCGGTGCCCGCAGGAGCGCGACCCGGGGGAACTCCGCCGCGACGGCGTCGGCCGTCCCGTCCCGGGAGTCGTTGTCCACCACGATGACCGGCGCGTCCTCGGTGATCCTCCGCGTGCGCGCGAGCATGGCGAGCAGCGACTGCCGCCGGTCCCGGGTGATGACGACGACGGTGAATCGCATGAACCGCCCAGTACCCGGTCTCTCCCCCTCTATGTGCACGGAATAGGTGCCTAGCTGGCACTTCGGCCAGCAGCGACTTTCCTGACTTCAGCGTTTAGGTCCACTGTTATCGGCTATGTCGAATCACCTATAGGGGATTCGCTCTCCGGCGATGCGGCCAGAGACCGCCCAGAGCCGATGTCTATGACGACGTCATCGGCACCTCACCGAATGATGCGCCGAAACGGGGCTCATATGCGCGTGCTCGGAATCAACGCGATCTTCCACGACCCGGCCGCCGCACTGGTGGCGGACGGCAGGATCGTCGCGGCGGCGGAGGAGGAGCGCTTCAGCCGCCGCAAGCACGGGAAGCGGCCCGTGCCGTTCTCCGGCTGGGAGCTGCCGGAGCAGGCCGCCCGCTGGTGCCTGGCGGAGGCCGGGCTGGAACCCGGCGACCTCGACGCCGTCGCCTACTCCTACGACCCGTCCCTGGTCGAACCCGGCCTCGGCGGGCACGACGAGCAGTGGGAGCGGCTGCGCACCCTGTACGCGCGGCGCGCCCCGAACTTCCTCGCGACGGCGCTGCCCGGGCTCGACCCCGGCATCGTCCGGTTCGTCCCCCACCACGTCGCGCACGCCGCGTCCGCCGCGCTCGCCGCGCCGGCGCCCGGCGACGGCGACGTGCTGGTCCTGGACGGCCGGGGCGAGTCGCACTCGCACCTGGCCGGCACGTACCGGGACGGCGTCCTGACGCCGCTGCACGCGCAGCGGCTCCCCCACTCGCTCGGCCTGATGTACGAGGACCTCACCGAGCACCTCGGCTTCCTGCGCTCCAGCGACGAGTACAAGGTCATGGCGCTGGCGTCCTACGGCGAGCCGCGCTTCCTGGACGAGCTGCGCGAGCACGTCCAGGCGACCGGCGACGGCGGCTTCGAGGTCGCCGCGATCGACTGGGGCTCGCTCGCCAAGGCGCGCACGGCCGGCGGCGAGTGGACCCGCGACCACGCCGACCTCGCCGCGAGCGTCCAGGCCCGCCTCGAGGAGGTGCTGCTCGACCTCGCGGCGTGGCTGCACGGCGAGACCGGCTCCCGGCGGCTGATGCTCGCCGGCGGCGTCGCGCTCAACTGCGTCGCCAACTCCCGCCTCGCCGGCGCCGGTCCCTACGACGACCTCTGGGTGCAGCCCGCGGCGGGCGACGCCGGCACGGCGCTCGGTGCGGCGCTGCACGTGGCGCAGTGCGCCGGCGACCCGCTCACCGGCATGCCGGGCGCCGACCTCGGCAGGCAGTGGACCGACCGGGAGATCGCCGCGCGCCTCGACACCGCGAAGATCGCCTACGAGCGGCCCGCCGACCTCGCCGCCACGGTCGCCGAGGCCCTCGCCCGCAACGAGATCGTGGCCTGGTTCCAGGGCCGCTCGGAGTTCGGGCCGCGCGCGCTCGGGCACCGGTCGCTGCTCGCCCACCCCGGCCACGCCGGGAACGTGGAGCGGCTCAACGACGTGAAGGGCCGCGAGCAGTTCCGGCCGATCGCGCCGATGGTCGCGCTGGAGGACGCCCCCGAGGTCTTCCAGGGGCCGCTCCCGAGCCCGTACATGCTGTTCGTCCACGGCGTCCGGCCGGAATGGCGGGAGCGGATCCCCGCGGTCGTGCACGTGGACGGCACCGCCCGCGTCCAGACGGTCTCGGCCGACGCCGAGCCGCTCGTGGCGCGCCTCCTCGCGGAGTTCCGCCGCCGGACCGGGCTGCCCGTGCTCGTCAACACCAGCCTGAACACCGCCGGGCGCCCGATGGTCGACGACCCGCGCGACGCGTTGGAGTGCTTCGGCTCCGCGCCGGTCGACCTGCTCGCCATCGGGCCGTTCACGGTGCGCCGCCGGGAGGTGCGCGGTTGATGGACTACACCGTCGTCGTCCCCACCATCGGACGGGAGAGCCTGCGCGGCACGCTGCGGGCGCTGCTCGCCGCGCTGGACGGCGGCCCGGAGCGGGGCCCGCACGAGATCATCGTCGTGGACGACCGGCCCGCGCCCGGCGCGCCGCTGCCGCTGCCCGCCGAGCCCGGCCCGC
>NZ_JBFARO010000255.1:0-2862 GCF_040677125.1 Actinomadura sp. NPDC049382 | reverse complement strand
CGCCGGGGCGGGAGCGGGGGCGGACGGCGGCGGGGCGTCGACCCCGCCGCCGGGAGAGGGATGGGTGACCGCGTAGTTGTAGCGGCGTGACAGCATCCCGAGCTGGTCGGCGGCCCACTGCGCCACCTGGTCGGCCTGCCGGTGCCCGGCCGTGGACACCCCCGGCGGAGGACGGTGCGCGTTCAGCCAGCCCTGGATCGCGTTCTGCGCGTCCTGCAGCTGCTTGATGACCTGGTTGAGCGCGGGCGGGTCGATCCCCCGGAACTGCGGATCGCGCGCCGCCGGGCCCGTGCGCATCTGCGCGGTCATCGCACCTCCGTGCCGAGGTCGGCCGAGTCACCGTTCGCCGTGTCCTGACTCCCCAGAATCACACCCGTGTCACTGGCTGTCGAGGGCCTTGCGCACCGATTCCTCGTCCCGCGCCACCACGGCGGCGTCGCCGGTCAGGACGATCGGCCGCTGGATCAGCACCGGGTTCGCCACCATGACCTCGATCCACCGGGCCCGGTCGTGCTCCATGTCCTTGAGCCCGAGCTCCTTGGCGACCGGCTCGTTCAGCCGCGCCACCTCCCACGGCTCGGCGCCGACCCGGGTGAGCACCGCGTCCAGCTCCTCCGCCGTGGGCGGCTCGTCCAGGTAGCGCCGCTCGGTGTACGCGACGCCCGCCTCGTCCAGCGCGGCCTTCGCGGCCCGGCTCTTCGAGCAGCGCGGGTTGTGCCAAATCTCCATCACTCCACCTCCGCGGGGGCTCCCCCGGTGATCCTCAGCAGTTCCTCGTACGACGTGGGGAAGACGGTGTGCGGGTGCCCGCCGGCCGCCCAGACCTGGTCGTACCTGTTCAGCCAGACGTCCACGAGCGTACGGAGCGGGGCCGGGTGGCCGAGCGGCGCCACGCCACCGATCGGCTGGCCGGTCGCCTCCCGGACGAACTCCGGCGTCGCCCGCTTCACCTTCGCCGCGCCCACGAGGGCCGCCACCTTCGCGGTGTCCACGCGGTGCGCGCCGCTGGTCAGCACCAGCAGCGGCGCCCCGTCGGCGTCGAACACCAGGCTGTTGGCGATCGCGCCGACCTCGCAGCCCAGCTGGTCCGCCGCGGCCTGCGCCGTCCGCGCGGAGTCGGACAGCTCGACGATGACCCCGGTCGCGCCCTGGTCGGACAGGGCCTTCGCGACGATTTCGGCATTCGGATGCATGGGAAGCACTTTAAGCTTCCTGCATGCGCGGGATACCGGTCGACGTGCGGAAGAGCGCGGTCCTGCTGATCGCGGCCGTTGCCCTGGCGGGCTGCGACGGGACGGAGCAGGCCGAACCCCGGGCCCAGGAGGGCTCCTCGTCCGCGAAGCCGCCGCCTGCGAAGGCGCCGGCGACGCCCACCCCGACGCCGTCCCCCGCGCAGCGCACGCTGAAGCCGGGTGCGAAGGGCGCCGACGTCGAAGACCTCCAGCGGCGCCTGAAGGAACTGCACTACGACCCGGGCAAGGTGGACGGCAGGTACGGGCCGTCCACGCAGATGGCCGTGTGGGCGTTCCAGGCGGTCAACCGGCTCAAGCAGAAGAGCACGCTGGGCAAGTCCTTCTGGGCGGCGCTGGAGGCTCCCAAGGACCCGCGCCCGATGGCCAAGAAGCGCGAGAAGGACCGCGTCGACGTCGACCTCAAGCGGCAGTACCTCGTCCTCTACAAGGCCGGGAAGCCGCGCCTGATCTCGCACATCTCCTCGGGGTCGGGGGAGTACTACTGCGCCAAGGACCGCGGCGCCACCGTCCCGCGCTGCCGCTACGCCACCACCGGAACCGGCGACTTCCGCACCGGGCGCCGCTTCACCGGCTGGGAGACCTCGCCCCTGGGGCGGCTCTACAACCCGATCTACTTCAACGGCGGCATCGCCTTCCACGGCGCGCTGGACGTGCCGAGGTACCCGGCCTCGCACGGCTGCGTCCGGATGCCGATGCACATCGCCGAGTACTTCCCCGGCCTCCTCGGGACGGACGTCCCCGTGCACGTCAGGCGCCCCCGCTAGCCCGCCGGCGCCCCGTCCTGCCCCCGCTGACCTGCGACGCGCGACACGCATTCGAACACGTTGACGAATCGGCGTCAGGGCTGTTTACTGGGGAATGCGTCGAACTTATGTTCGACGCTGGTGCGGGACTCGCGGCCCGCGCCAGGGCGACGTCCCCGCCGGTCGCGGTATTCCGGCGGGACGGACGGCCGGGCGGAGTGAGGGGAAGCTCTCCGCCCGGCCGGCCCGAGCCCGGAAGGAGGCACAGATGTCCGGAACGATGACCGCACGCGGCGTCCACTCCGCCGCCCAGTCCGTCCCGCCGCCGAGCCCACGCCACCGCCCGCTGCCCGCGCCGCGTCCGGCGCACACGGCCGCCGGCCAGCTGCACGCGGCCCGCATGGGCCTCGCCGAGGCCGCCGAGGCCACCTCGCCGGCCGTGCGCTACGTCTGCGCGCACCTGGCCGCGCTGCGCGCCGCCGCCGCGGTGCTCGCGTCCAAGGAGCCCCTGGAGACCCACCGCCGCGGGCGTCCCCGCAGCGTGTGGGTGCTGCTGCCCGAGGCCGAGCCCGCGCTGCGCGAGTGGGCCGCCTTCTTCGCCGCCGGCGCCGACAAGCGCGCCGCCGCCGAGGCGGGCCTGCCGCGCGCCGTCACCGCGCGCGAGGCCGAGGAGCTCGTGCACGACGCCGAGGTCTTCGTCACCCTCGTCGAGGACACCCTCGGCATCGACGGGCAGCCCACCCTGCCCGTCCCCGAGGCCAGCTAGCCATTCCGGCGGCCCGTCCCCACCCTCCCCATTCCGGGACCGGCCGCGCCGGGGGCCGGGGCGCCCGTCCCGCCGATCTCACCGCGCGGCGGGCGGCCCC
>NZ_JBFARO010000254.1:0-2962 GCF_040677125.1 Actinomadura sp. NPDC049382 | reverse complement strand
GCCCGCCGCGTCTCCGAACGCGCGCGCCGCGCGGGCCTCGCCGGGCCGTCCGGCGGGCCCCTCACCGCGCGCGAGGCGGAGGTGATGCGGCTGCTGGCACGGGGCCGGACGAACCGGGAGATCGCCGAGGAGCTGGTCATCTCCCCCAAGACCGCGAGCGTCCACGTCTCGCACATCCTCGCCAAGCTCGGCGTCTCCACACGCGGCGAGGCGGCCGCCGCCGCCCGCGACCGCGGCCTCGTCTAGCCCACTCGCCCAGACGGCCCGCCGCGAAGATAAGCCGGGTCCTTATGGCTCGGGCCCCCTCCTTACCGCGACGGTCGGAGGCATGGAAGCCGCCGTGCGCACATCCGGACTGCGCCGCGTCTACAAGCGCGGCCGGCAGGACCCCGTCGTCGCCCTGGACGACCTGACCCTGGCCGTCGAGCAGGACGAGATCCACGGGCTGCTCGGGCCGAACGGCGCGGGCAAGACCACCCTCGTCAAGATCCTTTCCACCGTGCTGCTGCCCTCGGGCGGGTCGGCGCGGGTCCTCGGCCGCGACGTGGTCGCCGACACGCGCGCCGTCCGGTCGCGGGTCGGGCTCGTCCTCGGCGGCGACCGGGGGCTCTACGACCGGCTGTCCGCCCGGCGGAACCTGCTGTTCTGGGCCGCCCTCTACAAGCTCGACGCCCGCACCGCGCGCGCCCGCGCCGACGCCCTGCTGGAGCGGGTCGGCCTCGCCGACCGCGCGGACGACCGCGTCGAGCGGTTCTCGCGCGGGATGCGGCAGCGGCTGCACCTCGCGCGGGGCCTCCTCCACGAGCCGCGCGTGCTGTTCCTGGACGAGCCGACGTCCGGGCTCGACCCCGTCGCCGCCGGGGCGTTCCGCCGGCTCGTCCTCGACCTGCGCGCCGAGGGCCGCACCTTCCTGCTGGCCACGCACGACATGGACGAGGCCGCCGCGCTGTGCGACCGGGTCACGCTCATCGACCGCGGGCGCGTCCTGCTGAGCGGGGACACCGCGCGGGCGGGACGGTACCTCGGCGAGCGCGAGTGCGTCGACTTCACGTACTCCGGGCCGTCCGTCGCCGAGGACCTGGCGCGGCTGCCGGACGTCATCGACGTCGAGCGGCGGGACGGTGCGGCCTGGCGCGTCCACACCGCCGACCGGGACGGCACTCGCCGCGTCCTCGCCTGGCTGCTGGACCGCGACGTGCTCACCGCCCGGCGCGGCGAACCCACCCTCGAAGAGGTCTACCTGCGCGCCGTCGGCGACCGGGGGATGCGGGTATGAGCACATTCCGCGCAAGCGCCGGCACCCTCCGCGTGGTGTGGCAGGCGGTGCTGCTCCAGGTCGCGCTGTCGCGGCGCAACCCGGAGCACACGCTGATCCTGCTCATCGCGCCCATGCAGACCACGACGATGCTGGCGCTCACCGTGACGTCGCACCGCCCGGACGCGGTGGCGAACGCCGTCCTCGCGCCGGGGCTGATCGGGCTCTGGGTCGCCGCCCTCGACTACGCGGGGCGCATCGTCCCCGAGGACCGCTG
Source organism: Actinomadura sp. NPDC049382 (assembly GCF_040677125.1). Classification (NCBI taxonomy): domain Bacteria; kingdom Bacillati; phylum Actinomycetota; class Actinomycetes; order Streptosporangiales; family Thermomonosporaceae; genus Actinomadura; species Actinomadura sp. NPDC049382. The sequence continues at coordinate 1,430 of NZ_JBFARO010000254.1, read as the reverse complement.
GGCCGGGCGGTTCGCCCCGATGGTCGCCGCCCCGGTCCCGCTCGGCCCGGTCGTCGCCGGGCGGGTCGCCATGGTCGTGGTGGTGGGCGCCGCGGCGTTCGCGGAGTCGTGGCTGGTGGCGGCGGTCGGGTTCGGCCGGGTCGTCGCGATCGCCGACCCCGCCCTGTTCGCGCTCGCCGTCGCCGTCACCTGCCTCGCGACGGTCGGCACCGCCACGCTGCTGTCGGCGGTGCTCGTGGTGTCGCGGGCGCGGGACGTCCTGCAGAACTCGCTCGGCTACCCGTTCTACATCCTCGGGGGAATCCTCGTCCCGGTCGCGGCGCTGCCCGGCTGGCTGCACCCGTTCAGCCGGATCGTGTTCCTGTCGTGGAGCGCGGAACTGCTGCGGGACGCCGTCCGCGGCGACGCGGACGGCTGGATCGGGCCCGTCGCGGCGATCCTCGCGCTGGGCGCGGCGGCGATGGCGGCGGGGCTGTGGCTGACGGGCCGCTACGTGGACCGGTCGCGCCGGGAGGGCATGGTGGAGTTCGCGTGAGGCACGTGTTCCGCATCGCCCGGGAGTCGCTGATCCTGGGGTTCGCCGAGATGGGCGCCGTCTACACGTGGAGGACCTGGACGTTCGGGTGGCTCATGAGGCTGCTGTGCCAGGCCACGTTCTACGCGCTGCTGGGCCGCTACGTCGGCGACGAGGACACGATGCGGTACGTCCTCGTCGGCAACATCGTGGTGCTGGCCTGCATGGAGTCCACGATCGTGGTGATCTCGCTCGCCGGGGAGCGGCGCATGGGGACGCTGCCGCTGCTGGCCATCGCGCCGTCCGGGCACCTGCCGGTGTACCTGGGGCGCGGGCTGCAGTGGACGGTGACCGGGCTGGCCAGCTCCACGGTCGCCTGGCTGGTGCTGCCGCCGCTGCTCGGCGTCCCGCTGCCCTGGCCGGAGGCCGGGTACGCGCTGCCGGTCGTCCTGCTCGTCCTCGCCTGCAGCTACGGGTACGGGTGCGCGCTGGCGGGCATCGCGCTGCGGCTGCGCGGCGTCGAATGGCTCGTGCTGAACGCCGCCTACGGGATCGTGATGACGTTCGGCGGCGTGAACGTCCCCGTCGAGGTCTGGCCCGCGCCGCTGGAGGTCGCGGCGCACGCGCTGCCGGTCGTGCACGGGCTGGAGGCGGTGCGCGGCATCCTCGACGGCGCGCCCGCCGGACACGTCCTGCGGCTGCTCGGGACCGAGGCGCTCGTCGGGGCCTGCTGGTACGCGGTGGCGGCACTGTCGATGGACCGGCTCGTGTCCGTCGGCCGCCGCGACGGAAGCCTCGACTACGCGGGCTGAGACGCGGCCGTGCCAACGTCATCGTCATCGCGCTGATCATCATCGCGCTGGTCCTGGTCGTCGTGCAGCCGCGGCTCCAGCGGTGGATGATGCGGCGCCGCGAG
>NZ_JBFARO010000253.1:0-3047 GCF_040677125.1 Actinomadura sp. NPDC049382 | reverse complement strand
ACCACAACATCAACGCCCGAAAAATACCCGTCGACTACGCCTCCCACTCACCCCACATCCAACCCCTCAAACACCAACTCCTCACCCAACTCGCCCACATCCAACCCCAACCCGCAACCACCCCCTTCTACTCCACCCTCCACCCCGCAACCACCCCCCACAACACCACCCAACTCAACGCCCAATACTGGTACGACAACCTCCGCCACCCCGTCCACTACGCACAAACCATCCACACCCTCACCACCCAACACCACCAACTCTTCATCGAAACAAGCCCCCACCCCATCCTCCAACTCCCCACCCAACAAACCCACCAACACCACAACCACCACCACACCACCACCATCCCCACCCTCACCCGCAACACCCACGCCCCCACCCAATTCCACAAACACCTCGCCCAAACACACACCCACGGCACCACCCCCACCTGGAACCACCAACCCACACACAAAACACCCCCGCACAAACTCCCCACCTACCCCTTCCAACACCAGCGCTACTGGCTGATCGGACAGTCGGGAACGGGGGACATGAATGCCGCCGGGCTGAATTCCGGGGACCATCCGCTGTTGGCCGCCGCCACGGCCCTGCCCGACGGCGGGCACCTGTTCACCGGGCGGCTCTCGCAGAGCGCCCAGCCCTGGCTGGCCGACCATGCCGTCCTCGGGACCGTGCTGCTGCCCGGCACCGCCTTCCTCGAACTCGCCCTGCACGCCGGCGCCCAGGTCGGCGCCGGACGCGTCGAGGAGCTGACGCTGCAAGCGCCGCTGGTGCTGCCCGGTCAGGAGGCCGTCCGGCTCCAGGTCCGGGTGGGCGAGCCGGACGCGTCCGGCGACCGCACCCTCACCGTCCACTCCCGCGCAGCGGACGACGACGCGTCCGGCGACTGGACGCTGCACGCCACCGGCACCCTCACCGAGACGCCCGCCGACGACACCGCCGACTTCCCATGGCCGCCCGCCGACGCGGCGGCGGTGGACGTGACCGACCTCTACCCCCGCCTGGCGGTGACCGGCCTCGACTACGGCCCGGTGTTCCAGGGCCTGCGCGCCGCCTGGCGACCGGACGGCGCGACGCTCGCCGAAGTGGCGCTGCCGCCCGAGCAGCACGAGCAGGCCCGCGAGTTCGGCGTCCACCCGGCGCTGCTGGACGCCGCGCTGCACGCCATGGCGATCGACGCCGACCAGGGCGACGAGGGCGTCCGCCTGCCGTTCGCCTGGCGCGGCGTCACGCTGCACCGCCCCGGCGCGGTCGCCGTGCGGGCCCGGCTCACGGAGGCGGGCCCGGACAGCGTCGCCGTGGCGCTCATGGACGAGGACGGCCTACCGGTCCTCACGGCCGACGCCCTGACCGTCCGCCCGATCAGCCCGGACCGGCTCCGCCCGCCCGGCGGCACGGACGACGCGCTGTTCCAGATCGACTGGACGCCGGTGAAGGAGCAGCCCGACGCCGAACCCGTCCCCGGGCTGGTGGTCGTCCCGGTCGCGACCGGCGACGCGGGCGCGGGAACCGGCGATCCGGTCGCCGCGGCGCACGCGGCGGCCGGGGAGGTGCTCGCCGTCGTGCAGAACGCGCTGGCGGACGAGACCGCCCGGGTGGCCGTCGTCACCGCGGGCGCGGTCGCGGCGGCGCCCGGCGAGCGGGTGGACGACCTGCCCGCCTCCGTGGTCTGGGGGCTGGTCCGGTCGGCGCAGAGCGAGCACCCCGACCGGTTCTTCCTCGTCGACGTGGACGACCCCGGCCTGAGCCGCGACCGGCTCTCCCGCGCGGTGGCCACCGGCGAGCCTCAGCTGGCGATCCGCGAAGGCCGTCTCTACGCACCGCGCCTCACCCGTTCCCCCGCCGCAGACCCCGGCGACCGGCCGCCCGCGTTCGGCGACGGAACCGTCCTGATCACCGGCGGCACCGGCACCCTCGGCGCCCTCCTCGCCCGCCACCTCGTCACCCACCACGACGTCCGCAAACTGACGCTCACCAGCCGACGAGGCACGGACGCGCCCGGCGCCACCCACCTCACCGCCGAACTCACCGATCTCGGCGCCGACGTCACCATCGCCGCCTGCGACACCGCCGACCGCGCCGCCCTCGCCGCGCTCCTCGCCGAGACAACCGACCTCACCGCCGTCGTCCACACCGCAGGACACCTCGACGACGCCACACTCCCCACCCTCACCCCCCACCACCTCGACACCGTCCTACGCCCCAAAGTCGACGGCGCCTGGAACCTGCACGAACTCACCAAAGACCGTCCGCTGGCCGCCTTCGTCCTCTACTCGTCCATCGCCGCCACGGTGGGCAGCGCGGGCCAGGCCAACTACGCCGCCGCCAACACCTACCTCGACGCCCTCGCCCACCACCGGCAGGCGCAAGGGCTGCCCGGCCAGTCGCTCGCCTGGGGGCTGTGGGCCGACACCAGCACGATGACCGAGGGCCTGAGCGGGGCCGACCAGACGCGGATGGCGCGCAACGGCATCGTCCCGATGGACGCGGACGCGGCGCTGGAGTTGCTCGACGCCGCCCTCGCGCTCCCCGACCGGCCGCACCTCGTCACCGCGCGGCTGGACCCGAGGGCGCTGCGCGGCATGGCGGCCGGCGGGCTGCTCCCGCCGCTGTTCCGGGGGCTGGTGCGGCTGCCCGCCCGGCGCACCGAGGCCGACGCCGCCTCGCTCGTCCGGCGGCTGGCCGGGCTGCCGGACGACGAGCAGCATGCGCTGCTCCTCGACCTTGTCCGCACCCAGACCGCCGCCGTCCTCAGCCACTCCACGTCCGACACCATCGACCCCGACCGCGCCTTCAAGGACCTCGGGTTCGACTCCCTCACCACCGTCGAACTCCGCAACCGCCTCAACGCCGCCACCGGACTCCGCCTGCCCCCCACCCTCGCCTTCGACCACCCCACCGCCACCGCACTCGCCGCCCACCTGCGGGAACGGCTCGCGCCCGCCGAGCCCGCCGTCCCGCAGGACCCGGTGCTGGCGGCGCTGGACGAGCTGGAACGGGCGCTCGCCGCCGCGCCGGCCGACCGCGCGGGCGGCGCCGTC
>NZ_JBFARO010000252.1:0-3251 GCF_040677125.1 Actinomadura sp. NPDC049382 | reverse complement strand
TCAATCGCGGTCGACCTCGACGCCGCGTCCACCATGGAATTGGTGAACGCGGCATCAGCGATCGCCGCCGAACTCGCCTCCCGCCCCGCCCCCGAATCAGCGGCGGCGTGCATGGAACTCACCGAAACCCTCGCCACCACAGGCGATCTGCAGGAAGCCGCCCTCGCAGGATTCATCGGCATGGTCGACCGGTCCCGCGAAGTGCAGCGGTGGGGATACCCCTCCACCCGCTCCTGGCTGCGCTCCCGCCTCGGGATGCGCGAATCCCGCGCCAAAGAACGCCTCACCCTGGCCCACCAGCGCCACCGCCTGCCCGAGATGACCGAGCGCTGGACCACCGGTGACCTATCGGCCGGATACGCCGCCACCATCGCCGACGCCATCACCCGACTCGACGACGATGACTGCCCCGCGGCCGAGAACATCCTGCTGGGCATGGTCGACCAGGGCTTCTCCGCCGGGAAAGTCGCCAGCTTCGGCAAGCGGATCCGCGATGTCATCGCCGAACGCGACGGCACCGAACAGCCCCCCGAGGACGCCCAACGCGGCTACGAGCGGTCCTGGATCGACTCGACCCGCTCACTGGACGGCGGCCGCTACATCAAGGGCTGGCTGAACGCCGAAGACGCCGCGATCTGGGACGGCACCCTCGGGCCGCTGGCCAAACCCGCAGGAACCGACGACCACCGCGACCTGTCCGAACGCACCGCGGCAGCGCTGACCACGGTGCTGTCGGGCGGGCACAAGGCCACCCGCGTCACCGTGATCTGCGACTTGGACACCCTCACCGGCGGCACCACCCCGGCAAGGCTGACCGACGGTACCCCGATCCCGGCCGCCCAAGCCCGCCGCATGGCGCTCAGCGCAGGGGTGTCTCCGCTCCTGCTCGGCGGCGGGAACACTCCGCTGTACCTGGGCCACCGGGTCCGGTTCGCCACCGCCCCACAACGCCAAGTCCTGGAAACCCTGTACTCCACCTGCGCCGTCCAGGACTGCGAAGTACCAGGGACACTGTGCGAGGTCGACCACGTCCACGGCTGGGCCCTCGGACGAAGCCCCACCGACATCGACCAACTCGCCCTCACCTGCGGATGGCACAACCGCTACAAACACACCAACCCAGACCGCATCCACATCACCAATACACCGGACGGCCGCTACACCTACCGCCTCCACCCACCCGGAATCAGAACCCTCCCCGAACCCGGCCGCCCACCACCCTGGCCACAAGCCGCATGATCGACAGGACCCACACCCGGCCGTCCCACCAACACAGCCCCAGGACTGCCCGCCTCGGCCTGGCCGCCTACCTTTCTGGCCCGAGGCCGCATGATCGCGCGCCCACGCCCCGGCCCGAGCGCCACTCCAGCACGCTCCGGGCTGGGCAGTCCGCCCTGGGCGGGTCACTTGCCGAGTTGGCCCAAGGCCGCGTACCCGCAGCAGCATCCCTGCGGCCCGACTCGCCCCCACCCAAATATCTGCAACCGTCCGCCAGTCGCGCCGGCCGACAGCGGTGCGATTGCATGCGCAGCCCCGCGCCCGGTCACCGGCACGGACATGGGCCTGGAGCCTTCCCCCAGCCCCCTCGACTGCAGCTTGACGAAAGACCGCGTGACCGCAGTTCCATCCACAACTGGCCGCCCCCGCAGCATGGGCCTGGCCGCGCCCTAGGCTGGCCGATCGCCGGGCTGCCTCAGAGGCCGCGTACTCGCGCGCGCCGCAACCGCGTCCCCTGGCCGCCTTGCCACATCCTGAGAACTGGCTGCCAGCCGTGCTGGCCAAAGGCGGTGTGATCGCAGGCGCACACCCTCACGCCCGGCCGTTGTTCCATCGGTGCGGACGGAGGCCATTCCCCAGCCCCTTCGATCACCACCACCTGGACGGAAGCGCGTGATCGCGCACCCATGCCCGGCACCGGCCGCCACGCCAGCACGGGCTGGAGCCGTCCCAGGCTGGCCGACGGCCGCGCCGTCCCCCGAGACCTCGTGCTTGCGCGGCGTACGCGCCGCGTGCCCGGCCGCCTTGCCGCGCCCCCCAGAACCGTCCGGAAGCCGCGCTGGCCGAAGGCGGTGTGACCGCAGCCGCGCCTCCCCAGCTCGCTCGACTGCCTCTCGGACGAACTACCACCTGACCGCGCACCCACGTCCACACGCGGCCGTCCCACCGGCGTGGTCCTGGAGCCGTCCATAGCCTGGTCACTTGCCGTGCTGGGGCAAGGCCACGTGGTCGCAGGGCGGGTACATACCCGACCGCCCCACCAACACGGAGCCTGAAGACGCCTCGCCCCTGCTGCCCGCCGGGGCGGCGGCGGGCTAGGGCGCGTGATCGTCTGGCCCGAGCCCGACTGTTCCAACGACATGAGTGAAACCGTCCCCCCCCCATGGACGCGCGCCGTGCTGCCAGTCGCCGCCGTGGTGGGCAGCAGCCGCGTGATTGGCTGGCCTGCGCCCAGCCGCTGGCCCACTGGCATTGGCCTGGAGCAGCCCGCGGTCCGACTGCCTGTCCTGCTGGAACAAGGCCGCGTGAGCGCAGGTCCGCGCTTGCCTGGCTGCATGACCAGCCCGGCCTGGGCCGTCGACGAGCCGGGTCGCCCGCCTGTTGAGGCAAGGCCGCATGATTGCGCAGGCGCATGTCCCACGTCAGGCCCCCGCCGTGCAGCTCAAGGCTCATATGACCGTAGGCCCGCTCCACGGCTGACGGCTGTGCGATTGCAGGCGCAGAGCCCGCGCCCCGTCACGCCAATGTTCGGAGCCCCCAGCCCGCTCGACCGCAGCTTGACGAAAGACCGCGTGACCACAGGTCCATCCACACCTGGCCGCCCCAGCAGCACGGACCGGGCTGCTCGCCCTAGGCTGGCCGACCCTGGGGCTGCCCCAGAGGCCGCGTGCTCGCGCCGCACACCGCGCCCCCGGCCGCCGTGCCGCGCCCTCAGAACCGTCCGCCAGCCGCACTGCCAAAGGCGGCGTGATCGCAGGCGCCCCCCTCACGCCCGGCAGCCGCGCCACCAGCACGGACAGGGAGCCGTTCCCCCGGCCCGCTCGACTGCCGCTCGGACGAAAGACCGCGTGACCGCGCACCCATGCCCGGCACCGGACGCCGCCCCACCAGCACGGGTCGGGACCGCCCCAGGTCGGCCGACCGCTGCGCTGCCCTCAAGGTGTCAACGTCGCGCGATTTCTGACCCCCTGGAGACGTCTGAATGTTGACCCCTCTGGTGTTGGTCGTTGGTTCGGTTACTGCTGGTCGTCGTT
>NZ_JBFARO010000251.1:0-3269 GCF_040677125.1 Actinomadura sp. NPDC049382 | reverse complement strand
CTCCTGGCCGACATCCACACCACCGACCCCGACGTCCTGTTCCTCGCCGAAGCCTTCACCCGCCCCGCCATGATGCACACCCTCGCCAAAATCGGATTCCACCAGTCCTACACCTACTTCACCTGGCGCAACGCCGCCGACGAACTCACCGCCTACCTCACCGAACTCACCGGCCCCGCCGCCGCCTACATGCGCCCCAACCTGTTCACCAACACCCCCGACATCCTCAACGAATACCTCCAGCACGGCGGCCGCCCCGCCTTCGAAATCCGCGCCATACTCGCCGCCCTCCTGTCCCCCACCTGGGGCATCTACGCCGGCTACGAACTCTGCGAGAACACCCCCGTCCGCCCCGGCAGCGAGGAATACCGCGACTCGGAGAAATACCAGTACCGCCCCCGCGACTGGGAAGCCGCCGACCGCACCGCCACCACCATCGCCCCCCTCATCACCCGCCTCAACACCCTCCGCAACACCCACCCCGCCCTCCAGCAACTCCGCAACCTCCACTTCCACCACATCGACCAACCCGAACTCCTCGCCTTCTCCAAACGCCACCTCGACGACGTCATCCTCACCATCGTCAACCTCAACCCCCACCAACCCCGCGAAGCCACCGTCCACCTCGACCTGCCCGCCCTCGGCCTCCCCGACGACCCCCACCAACCCCACACCGTCACCGACCAACTCGACGGCGCCACCTACACCTGGACCAAATCCAACTACGTGCGGCTCGACCCGCGCGAGAAGCCCGCACACATCCTCACGTTCCAGCGGAACGGCGGACGTGTGCGGGCCAGTGGGAGCCGGTCGGACGGGAGCATGGCCGCGGCGGACGGGACGACCGCGAGGTCGCGCCGGAGTTCGCCGCGGCCCGAATCGTCCCTGCCGTCCCGGAGCCGGCGCCGGACGGGCGGCAGCTGAGCCGTCAGGCCGGCCCGGCGCCGCCGAGCAGGCGGTCCTCGATGGAGCGGCAGCCGGTGAACACCGAGCCGAGCCCCTCCCGGTCGATGATCTCGCGGAGCCGGGCCGGCAGCGCGGGCAGCGCCAGGCAGCCGCCCTCGGCGGCGACGCGCCAGCGGATGCCGAGCAGGATCGGCAGCGGGTCGCAGCGGATGCCGAGGCGCTCGTGCATCCGCACCATGAGGTGCCGCAGGTTGCCCTCGACCAGCGTCGTCAGCGTCTCCCCGAGCCGGGGCACCGTCACCTCGTCCAGCACGCCGGACAGGTGGACGACCGTGTGGTCGCCGTCCCCGGCCTCCGTCGTGGTGATCATCAGCTCGGACGGCGCGGGCGGCGTCGGCGTCAGCCCGGCGTCCCCCGGATGCAGCGCGCGGATGGCGTCGAGCACGTGCGTGGTGTCGACGTCGCCCGCCGGCGCGGGCGGGACGGGCGCGCCGGTCGCCGACGCGACGTCCGGGAACACCGGGACGAGCTGCGCCAGCCCGGTGAGGTGCAGCGCCCGCCGCACGTGCGATGACAGGGCGGGCACCACGGCCCGCAGCGGGCAGCCGAGCAGCTGCGCGCGCGTCTCGGCGCGGGCCAGCAGGACCAGCCCGGCCGCGTCCAGCAGCACGGTGTCGCCGAAGTCGACGACGACCCCCGTGCGCCGCCGCCCGTGCGCCCGGCCGCCGGCGGCCATGGACAGGGCCCTGCTCACCCCCTCCCGGACGCCCGCGTAGTTCTGCCAGCTGATCTGCGCGGGCAGGCTGAGCACGATGAACCCTCGCCGGGTGTCGATGCCCAGGCCCGGCACGGTCGTGTCCTTCATGCGTCACATCCCGATCGGGGTTCTGGCGGCCGCGGGCGCGGGCCGGTGCGGGGCGGTCAGGGAGGAGCCGGGCGGTCTGGACACCGTCCGGCCGTCCGGATAGGGCGGCCGGCCGCCCCGCACGACACCGGTCAGCCGGGACGCGGCGAGGCGTTCGATGGTCCCTTCCTCGGGCCGCACCCCGAGATGGGTGCAGCAGCACCACAGGTCGTCGACGCAGCGGCGCACGTTCTCAGCCGGGATGTCGGCGAAGCGAACGCGCAGCCGCGCCACGAGCGAATCGCGTGTCGGTACGACCGATGGCGACTTCTCCCAGCGCTCCACTGTCCCTCCGATCGCTGTGGACGGAAAACCGTCCGAACGGATCAGAACCCGCCGGTGGGGGCGGGTTCTGAGCTTGGAAACGACCTACCCGGGGCCTGCGACAGAAAAAGCGACGAACCTAAAAACACGGACATGACACAACCGTCGCGCGGCAAGTGTTCGACAGCCGGGCGATCCGCCCCGAACGGTGCCTCCGCGCGTCCGGCGGACGGGCCGGCGGGCAACCGAAACCGCCGCATCGGTCACGCTCCGTACGGAATCTTTTACGGATGGTTGCCTGTCCTGAACGTCCCCCGCGCCGGTGGCGGGCATTGCTGATCTAGATGTCTCCAACACACCCGGGGTGACCCATGCACGGCCAGCCGAACGATTCCGCCCGCAGCACGTCCGACCAGGTCCCCGCCCCAGAGGTGGACACGGGGCCCGGCGCGGGCGGCGGTCCGCGCACCGCCGGAGAGGCCGGCCGCGCCCGGCCGGCCGGCGGGATCGCGGGGGGATCGGCGCCGGCCTCGGGGGCGGTCCCCGACCCGTTCGACGAGAGCACGCCGCGCACGCCCCACTGGTTCAAGACTGCGGTGTTCTATGAGGTGTCGGTGCGGGGCTTCGCCGATTCAAACAATGACGGCTACGGCGATCTGCGCGGACTGATCTCCAAACTCGACCATCTGCAATGGCTCGGCATCGACTGCCTGTGGCTGCTGCCGATCTACCAGTCACCGCTCAAGGACGGCGGCTACGACATCGCGAACTACACCAGCATCCTGCCGGACTTCGGGGAACTCGGCGATTTCGTCGAGCTCATCGAGCAGGCCCATGCGCGCGGTATCCGGGTGATCGCGGATCTGGTGATGAACCACACCTCCGACCAGCACCCCTGGTTCCAGGCGTCCCGCACCGACCCCGACGGCCCGTTCGGGGACTTCTACGTGTGGGCCGACGACGACACCGGCTACCCCGACGCCCGCATCATCTTCGTCGACACCGAGTCCTCCAACTGGACCTACGACCCCGTCCGCGGCCAGTACTACTGGCACCGCTTCTTCTCCCACCAGCCCGACCTCAACTACGACAACCCCGACGTCCAGGACGCCATGCTGGAGAACCTGCGCTTCTGGCTCGACCTGGGCATCGACGGGTTCCGCCTGGACGCCGTCCCCTACCTGTACGCCCGCGA
>NZ_JBFARO010000250.1:0-3276 GCF_040677125.1 Actinomadura sp. NPDC049382 | reverse complement strand
ATTCGTTGGGCGCACCGTCATGCGGCATGGCCGGTGGCTGGATAACCCAGTCGACTGACGTTGGGGCGCCGAGCGTCCCAACCGACACTTTGCGCGGCGACCCCCGATGGGCGCGGCCCGCGCTGTGGGCGGTCCTGATCGCCGCCGCGGCCCTGTACGCGTGGGGGCTCGGCAAATCCGGATACGCCAACTCCTACTACTCCGCCGCCGTCAAGAGCGGCACCCAGAGCTGGAAGGCGTTCTTCTTCGGCTCCCTGGACGCCGGGTCCTACATCACCGTCGACAAGCCTCCGATGGCGCTGTGGGCCATGGGGATCTGCGCCCGGATCATCGGATTCGGGACGTGGAGCCTGCTGCTCCCGCAGGTCATCGCGGGCGTCGCCGCCGTCGCCGTCGTCCACGCGACCGTGCGGCGGGCGTTCGGGCACGCCGCCGCGGTCACCGCCTCCGCCGTCCTGGCGCTCACCCCGATCACCGTCGCGATCAACCGCGACAACAACCCCGACACCCTGCTCGTCCTGCTCATGGCCGCCGCGGCCTGGGCCTGCCAGCGCGCCATCGCCACCGGCCGGGTGCGTCCGCTGCTGCTCGCGGCGTTCCTGGTCGGCTGCGGCTTCAACACCAAGATGCTGCAGGCGTTCCTCGTCGTCCCGGCGTTCGCGCTGGCCTACCTGGTCGCGGCGCGGCCCGGGATCGGCAGGCGGCTGCTGCACCTGCTGGCCGCCGGCGCTGTCCTCGCCGCGTCGTCGCTGTGGTGGGTGCTGGCCGTCGACCTCGTCCCCGCCCGCTCCCGCCCCTACATCGGCGGCAGCACCGACGGCACCGCCTGGGACCTCGTCGTCGGCTACAACGGCCTCGGCCGCATCCTCGGCGAGACCGCTGGACCCGGCGGCCGCGGCGGAGGACCTGGTGGAGGCGGCGGGTTCGGCGGGCAGGCCGGCGCCGGACGGCTGTTCAACGACATCATCGGCGGCCAGATCTCCTGGCTGATCCCCTTCGCCGTCCTCGCCCTCGCCGCCGGGCTCGTGCTCCTGCGGCGCCGGCCCCGCACCGACCTCGCCCGCGCCGCGCTGATCCTGTGGGGCGGCTGGCTCGCCGTCCACTACACCGTCTTCAGCTTCGCCCAGGGCACCTTCCACCCGTACTACACCACCGCCATGGCGCCCGCCGTCGCCGCGCTCACCGGCGCCGGGGCTGTCCTGCTGGCCGGCGCGTACCGGCGGAGCGCGGCGTGGGCGTGGGTTCTGCCCGCCGGGATCGCCGCGACGGGGGCGTGGGCGTTCCTGCTGCTGGACCGCACCCCGGACTGGCACCCGTGGCTGCGGTGGGCCATCGCCGCCGCCACCGTCCTGGCGGTCGCCGCGCTCCTGGCCGGGCGCCTCATCCCGCGCGCCGGAGCCCGCGCCACTACGGCCGGGCTCGTCTTGGCCGCCGCCGCGGGACTGGCCGGGCCCGGCGCCTACGCCGTGTCCGCCGCCTCCACCGCCGTCAACGGCACCAACCCCCTCGCCGGGCCCGCGACCGGCGGCGGCTTCGGCATGCCCGGCGGCCCACCCGGGACGACGGACGGACGCGGCATGCCGGACGGCCGCCCAGGCGCCCCGCCCGGTGCACCCGGTACGCCGGGCGGGCAGCGTCCCCCGTGGCAGAACGGCACCGGCCCCGACGGCGCCGCCCAAGGCGGCGGGGACCGTGGGCCCCGCTTCGGCTCCGCAGGCCCCGGCGGGTTCGGCGGGTTCGGCGGGGGCGGGCCCGGCGGGCGGGTCGACCAGCAGATGATCGCCTACCTGGAGAAGAACCAGGGCGGCGCGACCTGGCTCGTCGCCGTGTCCTCCGCCCAGGAGGCGTCCTCGATCATCCTGGCCACCGGGCGGCCCGTCATCGCCATGGGCGGCTTCACCGGAAGCGACCCCGCCATGACCACCGCCAAGCTCCAGTCCTACGTCCGCGACGGCAAGCTCCGCTACATCCTCCTCGGCGGGCGCATGGGCCCCGGCGGCGGCAGCTCGGCCGTCACCGCCTGGGTCCAGCGGCACGGCACACCCGTCGACGAGAGCGAGTACGGCGGATCCGCCACCGGACAGACCGGCGCCGGAGCCTCCGGCGCACAGCTCTACAAACTCGGCTGACCGCCCACCACCACGGCAAACGACCACTACCGGGAAACGACCACATGACCTCCACCGGCCAGGCCGCCCCGCCCCCGCCACGCACCCCGCGCGGGCGGGGCGGCCTCCCGCGCCGCCTCTGGCGCGGACCCGACCACGACCCCGCCTGGGTCCGGCCCGCGCTGCTGGCCCTGCTCGCCGCCACCGCCGTGCTGTACCTGTGGGGGCTGGGCGCGTCCGGCTGGGCCAACGCGTTCTACTCCGCCGCCGTCCAGGCCGGCGCGACCTCCTGGAAGGCGTTCTTCTTCGGCTCCTCCGACGCCGCCGGCGCCATCACCGTCGACAAGCCCCCGGCCGCGCTGTGGCCGATGGCGCTGACCGCCCGCGTCTTCGGCGTCAACACCTGGAGCATCCTGGTCCCGCAGGCGCTGATGGGCGTCGCGGCCGTCGCCGCCGTGCACGCCTGCGTCCGCCGCCACGCCCCCGCCTGGGCGGCACTGCTGGCCGGGGCCGCTCTCGCGGTGACGCCCGTCGCCGCGCTGATGTTCCGGTACAACAACCCCGACGCGCTGCTGGTGCTGCTGCTGACCCTGGCCGCGTACGCGGTGCTCCGCGCGCAGGAGACCGCGAGCACCCGGTGGCTGCTGCTCGCCGCCGCCTGCACCGGCACCGGGTTCCTGGCCAAGATGCTCCAGGCGTTCCTGGTCGTGCCGGTGTTCGCGGGCGTGTACCTGGCCGCCGCGCCCGGCCCGGTCCGGCGGAGGCTGGTGCAGCTGGCCGCCGCCGGGGGAGTGCTGCTGGCCTCGGCCGGGTGGTGGGTCGCCGCGGTCGCGGCCGTCCCCGCCTCCCACCGGCCCTACATCGGCGGCTCCCAGCACGACTCGGTGCTGGAACTGGCGCTCGGCTACAACGGGCTCGGCCGCCTCAACGGCGAGGAGACCGGCGGCCTGGGCAACCTCAACCAGGACGCCGGCTGGGGCCGCATGTTCGGGCCCGTGATCGGCGGGCAGGTCTCCTGGCTGCTGCCCGCCGCGCTGGTCCTGCTCGCCGCCGGGCTGGCCGCCGTCCGCCGTGGATCGGTGTACGGAGTAGGAGCACGATGGCGATCACGTAGGTCGCGGCTGTCACCAGTCCGGCCACGGTCGCCGCACGTGAGGTGGAGTCGGAG
>NZ_JBFARO010000249.1:0-3323 GCF_040677125.1 Actinomadura sp. NPDC049382 | reverse complement strand
GCCGCGGCCGCCCGCGCCGAGGCCGAGCGGCTGACCGCCGAGCGCGACACCGCCCGGCAGGAGGCGGCGGACGCGCGGGACGAGGCCGACGGCGCGTCCGCGGCCCGGCTCGCCGCCGAGCGCGAGCGCGACCGGATGGCGTCCCGCGAGGGGGAGCTGCTCGCCTCGCTGGAGAGCGCCCGCTCCGAACTCGTCGCCCTGCACGGCCGGGTGTCGGAGGCCGAGACGCTCCTGGAGGGGCGGCGCGTCGAGTCGGCCGCCGCCGAGCGCGCCGCCGAGGACCTGCGCTCCGCCGTCCGCGACGCCGAGGCCAAACGCGGGCAGGCCGTCGCCGACCGCGACCAGATCCAGGCGCGCGGCCGGGAGCTGGAGCGCCACAACTGGCAGCTGACCCGTGCCGCCGAGGAGCTGCGCGCGGCGGTGCGGGCGCTGACCGCCGAGCGCGACGCCGCGCGGTCCGAGGCCGACCGTGCCCGCCGCCGCGTCGACGCGCTCACCGCGCTCGCCGACCGCCAGGACACCGGCCCCCGCCCGGTGGCCGACCCGGAGCCGCTGACCGGGCTGCACCCGCTGCCGCCGGTGAACGGGACGCGGACCGGGTCGCTGCTGGACGGCGGCGACCCGCTCGCCACCGGCCCCCGCACCGGACCGCTGAACGGGCACCACAACAGCCACCGCAACGGACATGCCAACGGGCACGCCAACGGACATCGCCTTCCCCACGCCGGCTGACGGTCACGCCGGCGAAGCGACGCACAGGTAGGAGGTGAGGCGCAACCCCCATACTGCACTGGCCCTGAATCCGGCCGCCGTACCGCACCGGGGTGGTACGGCGGCCGGGTGCTAGCCGCGGGTCTCCAGGTACCGGGTGTAGTCGACCGCCCCGGCATGGACGGCGGCGTGCACGGCGCGGGCGATCCGCGCGCCCCACGTCGAGCGGGGCCCGGCGAAGACCTCTTCCGCCGCGCCGCCGGACGCGGCCGCCACGCAGACGGCGTCGGACGCGGTGCCCGTGCACGGGAAGCCCGCCTCCAGGAGCGCCTGCGTCTTCGCCTCCGTCGCGGTGACGACCGCGTTCACCAGCGCCGCGTCGCTCAGCGGGACGGGCACGGCGACGACGATGTTGATGGTGCCGGGCGTCCGGGCCGACCGGGGCGTTCCGTCGAGCGGCGCCAGCTCGGGGTCGGGGGTCCCGGCGGGGGAGGCCGCCCAGGTCGGGACGCGCAGCCCCACGGTCGCCGACGCGCGCACGCCCGCGTCGTCCCGCCGCATCGTGCGGGCGACGGACGCGGCCGTCAGCATCCCGACGCCCGCCCCCTCCAGCCCGTACAGCGCGGCCAGCTCCGTCAGGTGCGCGACGGGGTCGGTGCGCGAGTAGGCGCCCGGGACCTGCGCGTTCAGCACCCATCCGGCGGGGCCGATGCCGCCGCCGAGCATCGCCGACGAGATCATCCGATGGCCGGGCCCGGCCCGCCACACCGTCGCGGCGAGGCGCTTGCCGTCCTCCTCGCGCCACACGGTCTCCAGATTCACGGCCGCTCCAGCGCCAGCATCGGCCGCCCGCCCGGACCGGGGGCGACGTGGACCCGCGCGCCGAAGTGCTCCTCGACGACCGCGCGGGTGAGGACCTCCTCCGGCGTGCCCGCCGCCGCGACCCGCCCCTCGGAGATGAGGACGAGCGCGTCGGCGTACTGCCCGGCGAGGGTCAGGTCGTGGATCGTCGTCACCACGGTCAGCCCGTCGGCGAGCCGCAGCCGGTCGACCAGCTCCAGCACCTGCTGCTGGTGGCCGATGTCGAGCGCGGTCGTCGGCTCGTCCAGCAGGAGCACCGACGTCTGCTGCGCCAGCGCGCGCGCCAGCACCACCCGCTGCCTCTCGCCGCCGGACAGGTGGTCCAGAGTGCGGGTGGCGAAGGCGGTGAGGTCGAGCCGTTCGAGGACCTCCTCGGTGATGGCCCGGTCGCGCGCGCTCTCCCGGCCGAGATGCGGGATGTAGGGGGAGCGTCCGAGCAGGGTGTAGTCGAACACCGTCATCCCCACGGGGAGGTGCGGGTTCTGCGCGGCGTAGGCGACCGTCCGGGCCCGCTGCCGCGGCTTGAGCCGCTGGAGGTCCTCGCCCGCCACCGTGATCTCGCCGCGCGAGGCCACCAGGCCGAGCACCGCGCGCAGCAGCGTCGACTTCCCGGCGCCGTTCGGCCCGATCACCGCCGTCCACGACCCGGCGGGGACGTCCAGCGACACGCCCTTCAGCACCGGCCGGCCGCCGAGCGACACGTCCAGGCCCCGCACCGCGACCGTCACGTCTCCACCTGCCTGCGGGACGCGCGCAGCACCGCCACGAAGAACGGGCCGCCGACGAACGCCGTCACCACGCCGAGCGACAGTTCGCCGGGGCTGATGAGGGTGCGCGCCACCAGGTCCGCGAGCTCCAGGAACGCGGCGCCGCCGAGCAGCGACAGCGGCAGCACCACCCGGTACGAGCCGCCCGCCAGCCGCCGCACCACGTGCGGTACGACGATGCCGACGAACCCGATCAGCCCGCTCACCGCCACCGCCGACGCCGTCGCCAGCGACGCGGCGAGCAGCACGATCAGCCGGACCCGGGACGCCGACAGGCCGAGGCTCGCCGCCTCCTCGTCCCCGACGCTCAGCACGTCCAGCAGGCGGCCGTGCGCCAGCAGGACGACGGTGGACACGAGCGCGTACGGGGCGACCAGCGCGAGCTGGTGCCAGTCCGCCGAGCCGACCCCGCCGAGGATCCAGGAGAAGATCCGCTGCAGCTCCTCGGCGTTCATCTGCTGGACGAGCGTCTGCACCGCCGACAGGAACAGCGACACTGCGACGCCCGCGAGCACCAGCGTCACCGCCTCGTGGCGGCCCGCCGTCCGGCCGAGCGCGTAGGCGAGGAACACCCCGCACAGGGCGCCGGCGAAGGCGGCGAGCGGGATGCCGTAGCCGGGGTCGCCGGGGACGAGGGCGATCACCAGCGTCGCGCCGACCCCCGCGCCGGACGCCGCGCCGAGCAGGTACGGGTCGGCGAGCGGGTTGCGGAACACGCCCTGGTACCCGGCGCCGGCCATGGCGAGCATCCCGCCGACCAGCGCCGCCATCAGCGCGCGCGGCACCCGCAGCTCGAACAGGACGCTCTCGTCGATCGGCCCGAGACCGGAGTCGACGTCCACGAACGGGACCTTGTCCGCGAGCGCCTTCAGCACGCCGCTGACGGGCAGCCCCGCGGCGCCCACCAGCACCCCGGCCAGCAGCGAGGCCGAGGCCGGTGGTGGTGGTCGTCTTGCCGACGCCGCCCTTCAGCGACATGACCGC
>NZ_JBFARO010000248.1:0-3326 GCF_040677125.1 Actinomadura sp. NPDC049382 | reverse complement strand
CCCGGCGCGGTGCGCGCCGGCCGCGGCCCGGTCCCGCCCGCCGGGGGCGCCGGGGTCAGTTCTCGGCGAGCACGATGACGCGGTCGTCGGCGGCCAGGGTGAGCGGGGCCGTCTTGTCCGGGTTGAGCACCACGCCGTAGCCGGGCGGCTCGTGGAACCGCGCGGTCAGCCGGTAGCCGAGCGCGACCTCGCCGCGCCGCCGCGCCGACTCGATCAGCGTCGCGAAGTCGGCCGCCGCGCCCGGCACCAGGTAGTCGCAGGCGGGCTTGAGGTAGATCTCCGAGCCGGCGGGGTCGAGCAGGTCGACGAACACGTCGTACAGGTGCCGGTTCTCGCTCAGCTGGGTCAGCATCAGGCTTATCAGCTTCTCGCTGACCACGAAGTCGTCGGCCTTCGTGACCTGCGCGATCTCGCGGTTGGCGTCGTCGTTGATCTCGCTGACGATCGCGAACGGGTCGCCGCCGGGGGTGCCGGGGTCGCCCAGGGCGTCCTCCATGTCGCGCAGGTGCAGCAGTGTGACGAGGGTGCGGGCGTCGGCGGTGTCGGGGTCGTGGCCCGCGTCCGACAGCACGATGACCTTCTGGTACCCGCCGACGTCGAGGGACTCCAGCGACGGGCGCTCGGTCGGCTCGGCCCGGACGAAGCCGACCTTGAGGTTGGCGGGCTCGGCCAGCTGCCCGGTCGGGTCCTCGCGCGGCGCCGCGACGACCAGCTCCGAACCGGGCGCGAGGAACTCGTCCAGCAGCTCGATGATCTTCGGGGCGCGGTGGTTCCAGCCGAGCATCAGCGTCCGCTCGGGCACCGGGTCCCGCGCGACGGCCGTGCTGATCGCCTCCTCCCGGACCGGCGGCGGCGGGCCGCCGGCGAGCCTGATCAGCAGGTCGTCCTCGGCCAGCACGATGATCTCGTCGTCGGCGCGGATCACGGTGTCCATCGGCGGGTTGAGCAGCACGGTCCCGTCGGCGCGCCGCAGCCCGGCGGGGACGCCGAGGTCGTAGGCCGACAGCGACTCCCCGAACGGGACGCCGGCGAGGGCCGGCTCGGGCCGCATGTAGAACTCGTGGCCGGCGAAGTCCAGCAGCTCGGTGCAGACCTGGGACAGGCCGGACTGGCGGTGCGACTGGACGATGAGCCGGATCGCGACGTCGTCGGCGTCGATGACGTGCGCGCGCTCGCCGCCGGCGAGCCGGGCGGCGGGCAGGTTCGCCGAGTCGTGCACGGCGGCGACGACGTGCGGGCGGTGCCGCCCCCAGGTGCGGGCGCCGAGCGTCAGCAGCACCTTGATGACGCGGGTGTCGGCGTCCGCGACCTCCGGGGTGACGATGAGGATGGACCGCGCGGTGCCGGGGCTGACCAGCTCCACGTCGGCGACCTTCAGCGGGTTGCCGGTGCGGCACACGATCCGGGTGCGGCCGAGGTCGCCGACGCGGGCGCGGATCGCGTCCTCCATCTCGACCTTGTCGCGGTCGGCGAGGATCGCCACGCACGACCTGCGCTTGCTCTGGTTGGCCTCGACCAGCTCGGCGACCACGGTGAAGACCTGCTCGGACCAGCCGAGCAGCACGGTGTGGTCGTGCTCGACGATCCGCGACCGGCCTTTGCGCAGCTCGCCGATCTTGGCTTCGAGGCCGGTGGTGAGGACGCCGATGAGCGAGCTGACGATGAAGATGCCGCCGACGGTGGAGGTCAGCATCAGCGCCAGGAACGGGCCCGTGCCGGTGTCGTCGCCCATGGTGCCGGGGTCGAGCGTGCGCAGCAGGCTGCGCCACACCATGCCGGGCCAGTCGCCGTTCTCGTCGGTGTCGCCCGGCGCGATGACGACCGCCGCGGTCGCCACCACGAGCACGAGCGCCACCGAGGCCAGGCCGAGCCACCCGATGAGCGCCGGCGTCCCCTTCGACATCGTCCGGTCGAACCAGTAGCGGATGCGCTCCCGTCGCGTCACAGGTGCCAACCGGTACGCCCCCTATCGGCCGCCGGCCGTCGCCCGCCGGCAGCCTATTGCGATGTCTTGTGCTATTACCGGCATTATCCCCTAATAGCGTTTTGCCCGGTGCGCAACCAAGGGGCCGAGGTGGTGAGAATTCCACCCCGGCCCCTGCGTGCCGTGCCGGAACGCCGCCGGCGCGCGGTCCGCTAGTGCGCGGCCTCGTACTGCTCGATCACATTGGCGGGGATACGGCCCCGCTCATTGACCTTGATGCCGTGGTTCTTCGCCCACTCGCGAATCTCGGCGGAGCGTTCGCGGCTGCCCGCGGTACGCGACCCGCGGCCGGCGCGGCCCGTGGTCTTGCGCGCCTTGCGGGCGCTGGCCACGAACGGCTCCAGGCCGTTGCGCAGCTTGGCGGCGTTCTTCTTGCTCAGGTCGATCTCATAAGACGTCCCATCGAGGGAAAAGCTGACGGTCTCGTCAGCCTCTCCACCGTCGATGTCGTCGACGAGAAGGACTTCGACCTTCTGTGCCATGCGGGGACTCCCTCTAGCTATGCGTCCGGCTTGGCGTCCGGATGTGCCTCGATGAATGCAGCATAGACCTCATCCGATATCTTGCCACGTTCGGAGACTTCGATGTCCTGACGCAATGCCCACTCGCGGACATCGCCGTTCGTGTAGCCCTTGATCTTCGCGGTGCGGGACTTGCGGCCCTTCCCGGCGGGCTTCACCTCCGCGGCGTTCTCGATGAAGGGCGCGAGGGCGTCCAGCATCTCGTTCAGCCGCTTGTAGTTGTCATCGCTCAGGTCGATCGTGAACGTCCGACCCAAGACTTCGAAGTCTCGCTTTACGACATCGCTCCCTTCGGAGCCGTCGATGTCGTCCACGCGAATGACCTTCTCGGCCATGTGCTCTGTGTCTTCCTTCCCCTCGCCGCGCGGCGCCCCTCGCCTGCGCGGCGACCCCGACCGTAGCGGATTCGGGCCCCCGCCATGGATGGGACACGGGGAGGAGGACGACGGAAGCGCGGCGGGCGGGGGCGGCGGCCGCCCGGGGCCGGCTCAGCCGCCGCGGCGCTGGATCCAGGTGTGCAGGAGGAGCATCATCTCCAGCCGGATCTCCGGGTCCTCGATATCGAAGCCGAACATCCCGTGGAGCTGAGCCAGCCGGTACCGGACGGTCTGCGGGTGCACGCACAGCACCTCGGCGGCGCCGGTGGCGTTGAAGCCGTGCTTCATGCACTCCAGCAGCGTCACGGCGAGGCGCAGCCCCTGCCGCGGGCCCGCCTCGTCCAGCGGGGCAAAACCGTTTCGTCCGACGAGCCCAGCCGCACGATCAGCATGCCCAGGCACAGCATCAGTGCGCCCCGCAACAGCCCGGCGGTGATGATGTAC
>NZ_JBFARO010000247.1:0-3381 GCF_040677125.1 Actinomadura sp. NPDC049382 | reverse complement strand
TGGGCGGAGCCGGGGGCGCCGGCGGCGCCGGCGGCGGGGGCCTCGGGCAGGCCGGACGCGGGGTCGACCGCCGGCGCGCTCGCCGGCAGGAACACCCACTTCTTGTACGACCAGAAGCGGAACAGCGTCGCCACGCCGGTGCCGATGACCAGGGCGATGTTGTAGAAGACGGCGCCGTCCAGCTTGAGGACGTAGTGCGAGAAGCCGATGAACAGCTCGGTGATCACCAGCCCGACGCCGTTCAGCGCGAAGAACAGCACGTACTCGCGGCCGAGCCCGGTGCGGTCGCGGTGCCGGAACGTCCAGCACCGGTTCGCCAGGTAGGAGAACGTCGTCGCGATGATCGTCGCGACGCCGTTGGAGGTCAGCGGGCCGACGCCCATCCCGGTGTGCAGGCCGTTGCCGATCACGACCGTGATGACGAACGCGATCGCGCCCACACTGCCGAACTTGGCGAGTTCGTGCACGAGGTGCGCGAACCGCCGATGGAGTTTGGCGACCAGGCTCACGAAGGGGAACCGTCCTTCCGGACTTCGTCGAACGCCACGGCCGACGGCGCGGCGGCTGATGCGGAGGCACCACGAGAATAGACGCCTGTTGCCGCGGAGACGTCGGAACATGAACGTTTCACGCTGTCCACGCGTTCCCTGCCCATTGTCACGACCCCCACACACCTGTGACGCCCGCCGCCGGGGATTCGTTCGCCCCGATCGGCCGATAGCCTTCTGACGTGAGTGTTCCACCGGATTCCCCGAGGGGGGACGCCCCCCCACGCCCCCCGGCCCGGCTCCGCCGGGGTGACATGCCCGTCGTGGGCATGGCGGGCGGCGGGCAGCTGGCCCGGATGACCCAGCAGGCCGCGATCGCGCTCGGCGTGTCGCTGCGCGTCCTCGCCGGGGCGCCCGACGAGTCGGCGGCCAAGGCCGTGTCCGACGTCCGGGTGGGGGACGACCGGTCCCGCGACGACCTGCTGGCGTTCGCCAAGGGCTGCGACGTGGTCACGTTCGACCACGAGCACGTCCCGGGCCCGCACATCCGGGAGCTGGAGGAGTCGGGCGTCCCGTGCCGGCCGGGCGCGGCCGCCCTCGCCCACGCCCAGGACAAGCTCGTCATGCGCGAGCGGCTCAGCGGCCTCGGCGTCCCGTGCCCCGCGTACGCGCCCGTGCCCGCGTCGGAACCCGCGGCCTTCCTGGCGGAGTTCGGCCGCGAGCACGGCTGGCCGCTGGTCCTCAAAGCGACTCGCGGCGGCTACGACGGCAAGGGCGTCTGGATCGTGGACGAGCCGTCCGGCGAGGCGGAGCGGCTGCTCGCGGAGGGCGTCGACCTGATGGTCGAGCAGCACGTCCCGTTCCGGCGGGAGCTCGCCGCCCTCGTCGCGCGCTCGCCCTACGGGCAGGGCGCCGCGTACCCGATCGTGGAGACCGTCCAGGAGGGCGGCATCTGCACCGAGGTGATCGCGCCCGCCCCGGGCCTGTCCGACGACCTGGCCGCCGAGGCGCAGAGCCTCGCCCTCCGCGTCGCGGAGGAGCTCGGCGTCGTCGGGCTGCTCGCGGTCGAGCTGTTCGAGACCGACGCCGGGCTGCTGGTGAACGAGCTGGCCATGCGCCCGCACAACTCGGGGCACTGGACGATCGAGGGCTCCCGGACGTCGCAGTTCGAGCAGCACCTGCGGGCCGTCCTCGACCTGCCGCTCGGCTCCACCGAGCCGACCGCCCCGTACACGGTGATGGCGAACGTACTCGGCGGCGACGACCCGGACGTCTACTCCCGCTACATCCACGTGATGGCCCACGACCCGGCCGTCAAGGTGCACATGTACGGCAAGGAGTCGCGTCCCGGCCGCAAGATCGGCCATGTGACGGCGCTCGGCACAGACCTCGACGACGTCCGGGAGCGGGCCCGGCACGCCGCCGACTACCTGCGGTGGGGCACCAAGATGGGGGAGAAGCGGAAATGAGCGAGCCGGTCGTCGGCGTGGTGATGGGCAGCGACTCCGACTGGCCCGTCATGGAGGGCGCCGCGCACGCGCTGGCGGAGTTCGGCGTCCCCTACGAGGCCGACGTCGTGTCCGCGCACCGGATGCCGCACGACATGATCGCCTACGGGGAGGAGGCCGCCGGCCGCGGCCTCCGCGTGATCATCGCGGGCGCGGGCGGCGCCGCGCACCTGCCCGGCATGCTGGCGTCGGTGACGCCGCTGCCGGTGATCGGCGTGCCGGTGCCGCTGAAGTACCTCGACGGCATGGACTCGCTGCTGTCGATCGTGCAGATGCCCGCGGGCGTCCCCGTCGCGACGGTCGCGGTCGGCGCGGCCCGCAACGCCGGGCTGCTGGCCGTCCGCATCCTGGCCGCGTCCGACGAGGGGCTGCGGGCCAAGATGGAGGTCTTCCAGAAGGACCTCTACGGCCAGGCCAAGGCGAAGGGCGCCCGGCTCCGCGACAAGCTGTAGCGTCCTGCCGCCACCCGCCGCGGACTCCCCGGCGATCCTTCTGAGCGACCGGTTCGAGTTCGCGTCAAAGGACATCAGGGTCCGCGAGAGGTGATATTGGGGCCCTATGGCCCTAGGGGGCCGGACGTCATTCTCCATACATTTTTCTCCAGTGATCGGGCGGCTAATCGGAAAGCCCGACAATGGAAGGAAGTGTGGAGAAATGCACGAGGAGAAGTCTGAGCCGCGCAAGCCGTCGCGGCGCCGCGCCGCGATCGCCGCGGCGGTGGGCGTCACCGCGCTGAGCGGCGCCATCACCGCCGGCGTGCTCGTGGGCGGTCAGTCGGAGTCCGGGCCGGTCGGCAAGGTCTCCGCGGTGTCCGACCAGCAGGCGCCCGCCGTGCTGGGGGGAGCCGCGGCGGGCACCGGAGCCGAGTCGGGCACCGGGGCCGCGTCGGGCACCGGGGCCGCGTCGGGCGCCGGGAGCGCCGGGGCCACCGGGAGCGCCGGGACCAAGACGACGGCCGGCGCGAAGGCGAAGGAGAAGTGCAACACGGTCGACCGGTACATCAACTCCAACACCATTCCGACGAACTACCAGTGGCACTCGAGCGTCAAGTACTGCTGGAACGGCAAGAAGGTGCGGATCATCCGGGCGAGCAGCTACCTGAAGAAGGCGGGCTTCAACGTCAGGGAGGAGCCGAAGCCGAACCGCATCATCTTCAACAAGAAGCACTCCGCCGTGACCGTGATGATCAGCGCGGACGTGATCCGGCCGAACGCGTGGACCGATGTCATCCGGCACCCCAAGGTCCAGTACCGCATGTGGGCGATCAACGGGGCCCACACCTACAAGATCATCGACAACGAGGCCTAGCCGGCCGGGGGGCCCCCCCCCCCCCCGGGGGGCCCCCCCCCCCCCCCCCCCACGCCCCCGCCGGCCCGAGCGGCGCC
>NZ_JBFARO010000246.1:0-3383 GCF_040677125.1 Actinomadura sp. NPDC049382 | reverse complement strand
GCCGCCGGGGACCTGGACACCGTCCGCGCGCTGCTGGGCGCCCTCCGGCGGCGGCCAGCGCGGGGGCGGCGCGGCCGACCATCGCCTCGGCCCGCCGCCACGCCGGGACGGCACGGCCGGCGACGGGGTCGGCCAGCGTGCCGGACATGCCGTGCCGGGCGGCGTTCCACAGCGCCGCCGCGCACAGCTGCCCGTCCGCGCGGGGCGCCTCCCGGCCCGCGGCGAGGTCGGCCAGCGCCGCGCCGACCAGGCCGCGCACCAGCCCGGCCTGCAGGGCCGCCTCAGCCGCGGTCGGGGCCGCGTCGGCGGCCCGGACCTCCACCGTCGGCCACCGCGGCGACGGCCGCGCCAGCCAGAACGTCATCGCCTCGTCGACCAGCACGCCCGCCTCCACCAGCGCCGCGACCCGCGCGTCCCACGCGGCGGCCGACGCCGTCCACGGCGGGACGCCGGAGCCGGGGAACCGCGCCATCGCCACGGCCCGGCGCGCGGCGTAGGCGGTGAGGCGGCCGTGGTCGAACGGGGAGTTGGCCGACAGCGCCAGCAGCACCGGCAGCCACGGCCGCAGGTGGTTGACCACCGCCACCGCGGTGTCGCGGTCGGGGACGCCGACGTGGACGTGGCAGCCGCACGCCTGGTAGTCCTCCACCACGTCCCCGTAGGCGGCCATGACCGCGGCGTACCGGTCGCCGGGCGCGGGCGGCGGCGGGGGCCCGTCCAGCACCGGCGTGCCCGACGCGACCAGCAGCGCGCCGCGGGCGCGGGCCGCCGCCGCCAGCCGCTCGCGTCCGGACCGCAGCTGCGCGCCGAGCCCGGCCAGGTCGCGGCACACGCCCGTCGCCGCCTCCACCTGCGAGGACAGCAGTTCAGGCTGGAAGGAGCCGCCCGCGGACGCCCACCGGTGCGGGCCCGCCGCGACCAGCACGGCGGCGGCGTCCGGGACGCACCTGCCGGTCGCGGCGTCCGCCAGGACGAACTCCTCCTCCACCCCGATCGTGCCGGGTTCGGCCGCGCGGTCCTGGTCCATGTGGCGCCCCCTCGCTCGTGTGCACCCGTCCCGGGGGGATGCCCGTCCAGGCGGTCCCCTCCCGCCCGCGGCCAAGATCCTTTCGGGGGCGGGGTCAGCCGTGCAGGGCCACGTAGGGGGCCAGGACCAGCAGGCACACCACCAGCGTGGCCTTCAGCGCCGCCGCCGGCACGGCCCGCGCGATCATCCAGCCGGCGAGCACGCCGGCCAGTTCCGGGACGCCCATCAGCGCGGCCAGCCGCCAGTCGACGGCGCCGGCGGCGACGTACCCGGCGGTGCCGATGCCGGCGATCACCACCGACTGGGCCTGCGCCGCGGCCAGTGCCGCCAGCACCGGCGTGCCCAGCGCCACCAGCAGCGGGACGCTCAGCAGCGGCCCGCCGACGCCGAACATCGCGCCGACCGCGGCGACGCCGGTGCCCACCGCGACCGCGGTGGGCACCCCGATCCCGGTGGCGGCGGGCGCCGGGGCGCCGTCCGGGCCGCCGTTCGGGGCGGCGGCGGGGCGGCGCCACAGCACCAGCGCCGCGGTCAGCGCGACGAACGCCCCCAGCAGCATCCCGAACACGCGGCCCTCGACCAGCCCGTTCGCCGCCACCCCCAGCGGCGTCCCGGCGACCGCGCCGGCCGCCAGCAGCACCGCCGTGCGCCGCGTCGCCGGGTCCCGCAGCTGCCCAGACCGCGTGTAGACGGCCGTGCCCGCCAGGCCCGTCGCGACGTTGGTGACGATGGCGGTCCCGGCGACCTGCGCCGGCGTCAGGTCGGTGAACGCGAACAGCCCCACGGTGATCAGCACCCCGCCGGGCCCGACGGCGGTGATCCCCACCCCGGCGGCCAGCCCCAGCAGCACCAGGGCGACGGCCACCACCGGTTCCAGTCCCGCCACCGGCCGCTCCCTCGCCTTCGCCCGATTCCCCGCCCGCCGGCGCGGGTCAGCCGCCGCCCGGGCCGTCCGGGCGGGCCAGTGCGCCCGACAGGAACAGCGTGGTGACGGCGTCGCTCGCCTCCTCCACGCCCAGGCGGCGCCGCACGACCCGCGACACCACGCCCTCCAGCAGGCTGAAGTACATCTCGGCGAGCGTGTGGACGGGCATGTCGGTGCGGAAGTGCCCGCCCGCGGCGCCGCGCTCGAACACCGCGCGCAGCGGCCCGGCGAGCTGCCGCTCCACGCGGCGCGCCTCCCGCGGCGTCTGCTCCAGCAGGCCCAGGGCCCGGTGCCGGGCGGCCGCGGCGATCGTCGCGCGGGTCATCCGCGCGACGGCCTCCTCGATCGGGACGCGGTCCAGCCGGGCGTCCTCCAGCCGCGCCACCAGGTCGGCCAGGGCCGCCTCGTACAGCGCGGACAGCAGTGCCTCGCGGCTGGGGAAGAAGCGGTCGAGGTCGGCCCGGTCCACGCCCGCGGCCGCGGCGACGTCGGACATGCCCGCGGCCCCGCCCCGCTCGGCCAGGACCGCCGCGGCGGCCCGGAGGATCCGCGCCCGCTCCCGGTCGCCGGCGATCGTGCCCCTGCTCATCGCGGGAAAGGGTACACCGCGCCCCCCGGTCCGGGCCGTGCCGGTGACCGCGGGGCCGCGGATCTGGCATCCTGGCCCGGCGGCCGGGGCGGCCCGGCCGCCGAGCCGAGGGGGAGGCCGCGGGTGCGCTACGTACTGATGATCTGCAGTGACGAGACCGCCGGGACCGATCCCGAGCGGGCCGCCGCGACCGGCTGCGGCGGCTGGTCGCGGGAGATGGCCGAGCGCGGCGTCGTCCGCGGCGGCGCCGGGCTCGCGCCCGCCGACCGCGCCACCACCGTGAAGGTCCGCGGCGGGGACGTGCTGCTCACCGACGGGCCGTTCGCCGAGACCAAGGACCAGATCGGCGGGTTCACCGTCATCGAGTGCTCCGGCCTGGCCGAGGCCGTGGAGATCGCCGCCCGGCACCCGTGGGCCGAGCTCGGCCAGATCGAGATCCGCCCGGTCGAGGAACCGGGCCCAGCGACGGCGTGACCCCCGCCCCCGTACCCGGTGGCGCGGCACCGGGCGAGGTCGCCGGGGCGGTCGCGGGCGCGTTCCGCGCCGAGTGGGGGCAGATCGTCGCGACGCTGATCCGCCTCACCGGCGACTGGGACCTGGCCGAGGAGTGCGCGCAGGACGCCTTCGCCGCCGCGCTGGAGCGCTGGCCCCGCGACGGCGTCCCGTCCCGCCCCGGCGCGTGGCTGACCACCACCGCCCGCAACCGCGCCGTGGACCGGCTGCGCCGCGACGCCGCCGGCGCCCGCAAACTCGCCGATGCGATCGAAGCCTTCGTCGCCTTGCCCCGCGACGCTTAGCGGTCGAGGATGGCGCGGAGGGTGGAGTCGGCGGCCTGCTCCGGG
>NZ_JBFARO010000245.1:0-3407 GCF_040677125.1 Actinomadura sp. NPDC049382 | reverse complement strand
GAAGTGGTGCTTGTTGGGCAGTGACAGCCTGATCTCGCAGAGGCCGTCCTGGCCGTCCAGGACGCTCCGCCCCATCTGGAAGAGCGTCTGCTGGAGCGACAGGCTGTGCGTCTCGGCGAAGGCGGTGAGCAGGGCGTCGCGGGCGGCGGCGTACGAGTCGTCCCATGCCGCGTCCGTCGCCCTGTGGCGCCATCGGGCGGTGACGGCCGTGGCGAGGACGCGGTCGTCGGTCGGTTCGAGGGTCGTGTACTCGTCCCGCGCGAACCCGTGGAACTCGCTTCCGGTCGAGTTCAACACGACCAGGTCGGTGAGGCCGGACACCACGCTCTCGGTGCCGTCGGCGTCGTGGTGGACCAGCGCCGTCCTGACCTCGCCGCCGTCCCGGACGAACGAGTGCCCGCCCGTTATGCGGCGCCAGCCGTACTCGCTGATCTCGACGCGCGCGTGCGCGACCGCCGGCTGCGACGCGGTGAAGTGCCGCGCGAGCAGCAGGCCGAAGTCCTCGATCGCGGCGATGCCGTGCCGCCTGGCGAACGCGAACACGGTGTTCTTCTGGCTGTCGGTCGGCAGGACGGCCGCGTTGTCGCCGGTCAGGTGCACCTCGTCCATCGCACCCGAGAGGGAGACGCTGACGCTGACGTCCTTGAGCCGGTGGGCGCCGCCGTCCCGGGTCACGCGGACGACGCGGGTCTCCGCCTTCCCGTAGCAGTTGGGTCCGAGGACGACGGCCATCTAGCTCCCCCGGTAGGTCGAGTACGCGAACGGGCTGATCAGCAGCGGGACGTGATAGTGCCGCCCCGGATCGTCGATGGTGAACGCCACGGTCACCTCGGGGTAGAACTCCGACAGATCGGCGGTGTCGAACGTGAGGCGGTGCACGCCCTTCCCCGGCTCCGCGCCCCACTCCCCGATCCGGCCGTCGGCGTCGGTGCGGGCCTCGGCCAGGACCGTCCAGCCGTCCCCGTCGCGCCGGTCGAGGCGGACGGCGACGCCCGCCGCCGGCGCCCCCTTCGCCGCGTCCAGCACGTGCGTCGACAGGCTCATGTCCTCTCCTTCGCCAGCTTCACCAGCCGGAGGTCGACGATCTCGGCCAGCTCCCTCCGGACGACGGCCCGCTCGGTCTCGGCGTCGTTGCCGAGCCGCTCCCGGAGTTCCGCGAGCATCTCCAGGGCCGACCTTCCCGACGCGCGGATCAGGAACACATGCCCGAACCGCTCCTCGTAGGCCCGGTTGCCCTCGACGAGCGCCTCCCGCAGCTCGGCCGCCGCGCCGTCCATCCCGGACTGCTCGCCCCGCGACCAGCCGGCCTCCCGCCCGCCGCCGCCCGCCCGCTCCCCGATGCGCGGGTGCGCCGCGAGCGCCTCCTCGACGTCGGCCCACGCCAGCTCGTCCAGCGCCCGCCGCGAGGCCGCGCGCAGCGCCGCCAGGTCGCGGTGCCCGGCGACGGCCGCGATCCACCGGCGGGACGCGCAGCACGCCGCCAAGTCCGCCTCGCTCAGCTCCACGCCTGCCAGTACACACACGCCTCCCGCGGCGGGTCGAGGCACAGGACGTCCGAACTGTGCTCCCGGCCGCGCGCGGCCGTTTGGAGGTTCCTCCATACCCCCGCGGGCGGCGCGCCGAGGGCGGCGCCTTGTGGAACCCATGGTCATTCGTTTTCCGAGAGTTGCTCGGCAGCGGGCGCGATACCAGTTGTTCCCGGATCTTGTCTCCATTACCGTGCAAATCTGAACGATTACTCTAAGTAATCGAATGTCGGAGAATTAGGAGAGCCATGTCGATCAGACATTTCCTCGGCGGCGCCCTCGCGCTGGCCACGGCCGCGGCCGGGACCTGCGCCCTCACGGGGACGGCGTCCGCGGCGACGCCGGCCGCCATCGCCCGGGTCCACGGCGGCGACGGCCACGGGCACGACAAAGGCCACGGCAAGGGCCACGGGAAGGGCCACGACAAGGGCCACGGGAAGGCCACCGCGCCGGAACGCGTCCTGACCAACGGCGCGCTCGTCCGGGCGTCCAGGGCCCTGGTGCACTCGGCGCGCCGGCACGGGAACCAGCGCGTGACGATGGTCATCATGGAACGTTCCGGAACCATCAGGCTCGTGGTCCGCACCCGCAAGGCGGGGCCGCAGACCTACGAGTCCGCCAAGCGCAAGGCCTACACGGCCGTGGCCTTCGGGCAGCCCACGAGCGCGCTGACCGGCAACGAGACGATCAAGCAGATCCCGGGCACCCTGGTGCTGCCCGGCGGCGTCCCGGTCTTCTACAAGGGCTTCCCCATCGCCGGCATCGGCGTCGGCGGCGCGCCCGACGGCAGGATCGACGAGGCCATCGCGCGCGACGTCCGCGCGGCCATCGGCCGCTAACCCGGCGGCGTCCCGGCATCCCAGCCCGGAGGTGGGTCCGATCCGCGGGCCCGCCTCCGGACTCTCTCCTGCCGGGGCCCAGGCCGGGCCCGGCGCGGGCACGCGCCCTATCTTTGTCGTGCTCCCCCAGGAGTCCCCGTCCTCGCCCGAGGGCCGGCGTCCCCACGGAGGAATCACGATGAGGCTGCGTTCCCTGCTCGCGATGCCGGAGCTGCGGCTGGAGGTCGTGACCGGCGCGGACGGGCTGGACCGCGCGATCCGCTGGGTGGTCACGACCGACCTGCTCGATCCGGGCCGCTACCTGCGCGGGCGGGAACTGGTGCTGACCGGGCTCGTCTGGCGGACCGGCCCCGCCGACTCGGAGACGTTCGTGCGGGCGCTCGCGGAGGCGGGCGTCTCGGGCCTCGCCGCGTGGGACCTCGCGCTCGGCGCCATCCCGGACGACCTCGTCGACGCCTGCCGGCGGCACCGGCTCCCGCTGTTCAAGGTGCCGGAGGACGTGGCGTTCGCGACCGTCACCGAGGAGGTCGTCCGGCACCTGTCGGCCGCCCGGGCCGCCGACCTCGCCGCCGTGCTCGACCGGCACCGCCGCCTCGTCGAGGGCACCGGTCTCGGCGCCGTCCTCGACCTGGTCGGGCACTGCCACGTGCTGGCCCCGACCGGGCGCGTCGTCGCGGGCCCCGCCCCGGCCCGCCCCAAGGCCCTCGCCCGCGCGTTCCTCGTGGCGCCCCGGCTGCCGCACCACGAGCCCGCGCTCGACGCGTCGCTGTTCCCGGTCGCGGGCGGCGGCACGCCCCGCGTCGCGGACTGGTTCCTCGTCTTCGACGGCGACTTCGCCGACTGGCCCGCCGAGCGCCGCGCCCTCACCGCCGAGCTCGCCGCGATCGTCGCGCTGGAGCGGGCCCGCCGCGACGCGCCCGCCGCCGTCGACGGCGACCTCCTGACCTGGGGACGCGCTCCCCCTGCCGCGCGTAGAGCCGGTCGCGTTCCTCGCCCTCGACGGGGAGCGCGACGCCTTCGAAGGTCTCGGTGCCGACCTCGA
>NZ_JBFARO010000244.1:0-3429 GCF_040677125.1 Actinomadura sp. NPDC049382 | reverse complement strand
GAGCCGCCGCGGGCGCGGCCGTCGGCGCGGCGCGGCTGCTGCGGCGCTGACCGGCGCCCGGCGGCGCCGACGGGGCACGACGAGCGAGAGGAGACAGGCATGGCGGAGCAAGTGGCCGACTACGTCCTCCACCGGCTGACCGAGTGGGGCGTGGAGCGGGTCTACGGGTACCCGGGCGACGGCATCAACGGGCTGCTCGGCGCGTTCGACCGCGCCGAGGGGCATCCCGAGTTCATCCAGACGCGGCACGAGGAGATGGCCGCGTTCATGGCGTGCGCGCACGCCAAGTTCACCGGCGAGGTCGGCGTCTGCGCGGCGACGTCCGGTCCGGGCGCGATCCACCTGCTGAACGGGCTGTACGACGCCAAGCTGGACCACCAGCCGGTCGTCGCGATCGTCGGGCAGCAGAAGCGGCTCTCCCAGGGCACCCACTACCAGCAGGAGGTGAACCTGGAGAACCTGTTCTCCGACGTGTCGGAGTTCTGCCAGATCGTCATGGCGCCGGGCCAGATGCGGCACGTCATCGACCGCGCGTTCAAGACGGCGCTGACGACGCGGGGCGTCGCCACGATCATCATCCCGGAGGACGTCCAGGAGTCGGAGGCGGTGCCGTCGCCGCCGAAGGAGCACGGCTCGGTGTACTCCAGCGTGGGGTGGAGCAAGCCGCGGATCCTGCCGAACAAGGAGGAGCTGCACAAGGCGGCGCAGATCCTCAACGAGGGCGAGAAGGTCGCGATGCTCGTCGGGCAGGGCGCGGCGGGCGCGCGGGCGGAGCTGGTCGAGACGGCCGAACTGCTCGGCGCCGGCATCGCCAAGGCGCTGCTCGGCCGCGAGGTGGTGCCGGACGACCTGCCGTTCGTCACCGGGCCGATCGGCCTGCTCGGCTCCAAGGCCAGCGATGAGATGATCATGAACTGCGACACCCTGTTCATGATCGGCACGAGCTTCCCGTACGCGGAGTGGCTGCCGGACGAGGGCAGCTGCAAGGGCGTCGAGATCGACATCGACGGCCGCATGATCGGCATCCGCTACCCGATGGACGCGCACGTCGTCGGGGACGCCAAGGAGACCCTGCGCGAGCTGATCCCGCTACTGGAGCGCAAGAAGGACCGCTCCTGGCGCGACCAGATCGAGGAGAACGTCCGCGCCTGGGACAAGGTGATGGCCAAGCGCGCCGGGCAGAGCTTCGAGGGCAAGGTCAACCCGCAGGCGGTGGCGCACGAGGTGTCGCCGCTGCTGCCGGACGGCGCGATCCTCACCGCCGACTCGGGGTCGGCGACCAACTGGTGGGCGCGGCACATCAAGCTCCGCGACGGGATGCAGGCGTCGCTGTCGGGCACGCTCGCCACGATGGGGCCCGGCGTCCCGTACGCGATCGCGGCCAAGTTCGCCTACCCGGACCGCCCGGTGATCTGCTTCGTCGGGGACGGCGCGTTCCAGATGAACGGCATGAACGAGATGCTCACCGTCAAGCGGTACGCCGAACGCCTCGGCGGCTCCCCGCCGCTCGTCTTCGCCGTGTTCAACAACCAGGACCTCAACCAGGTCACCTGGGAGCAGCGCGCGATGGGCGGCGACCCCAAGTACGAGGGCTCGCAGAGCATCCCGGACTTCCCGTACGCCAAGTACGCCGAGCTGTGCGGGCTCAAGGGCGTCTACTGCGACAAGCCCAAGAAGGTCACCGACGCCTGGAAGGAGGCGCTCGCCAGCGACCGGCCCGTGGTGCTGGAGTTCGTGGTGGACGACGAGATCGCCCCGATCCCGCCGCACATCATGAAGGATCAGGCGAAGAAGACCTTCAAGGCCGGCCTCAAGGACCCGCAGAAGATCGGGATGGCCGCCCGCGGCTTCCGGCAGAAGCTCACCGAGATGTACGAGAACATGCCGGGCCGCAAGCACGACTGAGAGCCCTGCGGGGGCGTGGGGGGCCGTCCCCCCGCAGCGACTAGAGCTGGGTCTCGGCGTAGTCCTCCGGCGAGAAGTCGATGCGGGGCTGCGTCCGCTCCAGGAGGTCGAACGCCTCGGGGACGGTGGCCGTCCAGCCGATGGCGTCCCAGATCTTGGGGCGGGCGAAGCCCTGCTCGGTGAGGCCCTTCATCAGCTCGCGCAGCGGCTCGTACACGCCGGTCGGGTCGAGGATGACGACGGGCTTCTCGTGCATCGCGAGGACCCGGGCCGTCCACACCTCGAACAGCTCCTCCAGCGTGCCGATGCCGCCGGGCAGGATGAGGAACGCGTCGCTGCGCCGGTCCATCTCGCCCTTGCGGGTGCGCATGTCCGGCGTGACGATCAGCTCGTCGTTGTCCTCGTCGGAGATCTCGACGCTGACCAGGCCCTCGGGGATCACCCCGACGGTCCGGGCGCCGCCGGCCCGCGCGGCGCGGGCGACGGCGCCCATGCACGACACCTGGGCGCCGCCGCTGACCAGGCTGTGGCCGCGCCGGGCCAGCTCGGCGCCGGCCTCGGCGGCGAGGTCGGTGTAGCGGCGGTCGATCTTCCCGCTGGACGAGCAGAACACGCAGACGGCGAGGGGTTTCGGCGTAGTCACCGGGCCATGGTAAGGCCCGGCGACCACGTCGGCGCGGTGACCGCTCAGCGCGTGGCGAGGTCCCGGCGGCGGAACCCGGCCAGGCCCGCCGCCGCCAGTACGGCGGTGAGCGCGAGGAGCCAGAGCATGGGCGCGGCCTCGAACGACGCTCCGGGGAGCTTCGGGATGTGGGTGAACGGCGAGACGTCCAGGGCCCACTGGTCGAGGTCGAGCGCGGCGCCGAAGAGCGTCACCATCGCGCACACGGCGACGGCGGTCCAGGCGCCGCCCGCCGTCAGGCCGGGGACCAGCCCGAACAGCGCGAGCGCGATCGCGGCGATCAGCCAGACGGCGGGCAGCTGCGCCAGCGCGGCGCCGAGCACCCGCGGCACCTCCCGGCCCGGGTCGCCGCTGTCCAGGCCGTGCGCCACCCCGGCGGCCAGCCCGGCGACGATCATCGCGGCGACCGGGCCGAGCAGCGTGAACAGCAGGTGGCTCGCCGCCCAGCGCAGCCGTCCCGTCCCGGTGGCGAG
This sequence comes from Actinomadura sp. NPDC049382, assembly GCF_040677125.1. Taxonomy (NCBI): domain Bacteria; kingdom Bacillati; phylum Actinomycetota; class Actinomycetes; order Streptosporangiales; family Thermomonosporaceae; genus Actinomadura; species Actinomadura sp. NPDC049382. The sequence continues at coordinate 369 of NZ_JBFARO010000244.1, read as the reverse complement.
CAGCGGTTCGGCGCGCTGCCCGCTCTCCTCGGTGCGCAGCCGCAGCGTGGCCGACACCGCGTAGGCGGCGGCGAACAGGCCGAGCATGCCCATGACGGACGCGAAGTAGGCGTCGGTGATCCCGCTCTTGCCGCCGAGCCGGGTGAAGATCTCCGCGAGGTCGGGGTTGTCGTCCACCATCTCCCGCACCCCGCCCGCGACGGCGCCGTAGACGATGCCGAGCGCGAGGAAGCCGGCGAGCCAGCCGTACAGGGCGCGGCTCTGCAGCCGCCAGGCGAGGCCGACCGGCCCCGACAGCCGCGCCGTGGCGCCGGGCCTGCCGAGCCGCGGCGGCAGCACGCCCGCGCCGACGTCCCGGCGCGCCGACAG
>NZ_JBFARO010000243.1:0-3692 GCF_040677125.1 Actinomadura sp. NPDC049382 | reverse complement strand
CAGGCCCGGGCCCTGCTGGAGGAGCCCTCCGCGGGGCTGCCCGCGCTGACCGGGCCGCACAACAACCCGGGGCTCGTCCTCGGGGCCACCCTCGGCGGGGCGGCCCGCGCGGGCCGCCGGACGGCGGTGCTCGGCGGCTACGCGGCCGACCAGCCCGGCCTCGCGCGCTGGGCGGCGGACCTGCTGGACGAGGCGACCGGCGGGCGAATGGTCCCGGTCGTCCAGGAGGGCGGGCTGCCGCTGGCGCCCGCCGACGACCTGTTCCTGGTCACCTTCGGGGGCCGCCCGCACCAGGACGACGCCACCGTCGCGGGCCCGCTCGCCGCGCAGCTCGTGGTGTGGGAGTACGCCGCGGCCGTCGCGGCCTACCTGCTGGAGGCCGACCCGCTCGCGCCGCCCCCGCCGCCCGCCGCGATGACGGTGGACGACGGGTCCGGCGACCCGTTGTTCGCCGACGGCGACCCCGGCCGCGCGGTGGAGGCGCACACGACGGTGCCCGCGCTGGCCGGCGCGTCCGGCCTCCCGGCGCTGCTGGACGCGGTGGCCGCCGCGGTCGGCCCGGCCGGGCGCCTGGACCTCGCCGCGCACCTCGATCCCGACGAGGCGCGCGGGCAGGGCGCGCAGGTGCGCCGGCTGGCCGCGCTCCTCGCCGCGCGCTGCGGCCGGCCGGTGCGGACCGGCTGGGGCGGGCGGCCCCGCGCGGCCGGGAATGATCAATCCGGCGGAGGCGTATACCTGTTGGTGACCGGGAACGTCGTCCGCGACGTACCGGTCCCGGGCCGGCACCACCGGCTGGCCATGCTGCAGCTCGCGCGGGCGCTCGGGGACGCCCGCGACGCGCGCGCGGCGGGGCGCGCGGTGGTGCGGCTGCACCTGCAGAACCGCTGGGCGGGACTCGCCCGGCTGCTCGACGCCGCCGGCGCGGGGCGATGAGGCCCCGCGCGGAGGGCGCCCGTTCCAGGAAGTGGGGCCCGTGACACGAGTTGGGGCAGGATGCTTGCAGCAGTGAGACGAGAAGGCGCAGTCCGATCAGAGGGGGCCACGTGACCAACCCAGCCAATCCGCTCCGCGACCCGCGGGACAAGCGCCTGCCGCGGGTGGCCGGGCCGTGCGTGCTCGTGCTGTTCGGGGTCACCGGGGACCTGTCCCGCAAGAAGCTGCTCCCGGCGATCTACGACCTGGCGAACCGGGGGCTGCTGCCGCCGGGCTTCTCGCTGGTCGGCTTCGCGCGCCGGGACTGGGAGAACGAGGACTTCCGGCAGATCGCCTACGAGTCGGTCAAGGCGCACGCGCGGACCCCGTTCCGCGAGGACGTGTGGACGCACCTGTCGGAGGGCATGCACTTCGTCCCCGGCGAGTTCTCCGACCCGGGCGCGTTCGACGCGCTGTCGATGGCGGTCAAGGAGCTGGACGAGAGCCGCGGCACCGGCGGCAACTACGCCTTCTACCTGTCGATCCCGCCGAAGTTCTTCCCGCAGGTCGTCGAGCAGCTGCAGCGCAGCGGACTCGCCGACCGCAAGGAGGGCGCCTGGCGCCGGGTGGTGATCGAGAAGCCGTTCGGCCGGGACCTGAAGACCGCGGTGGAGCTGAACGACACCGTGCACCGCGTCTTCCCCGAGGAGTCGATCTTCCGGATCGACCACTACCTCGGCAAGGAGACGGTGCAGAACATCCTGGCGCTGCGGTTCGCCAATACGATGTTCGAGCCGATCTGGAACCGGTCGTTCGTCGACCACGTGCAGATCACGATGGCCGAGGACATCGGCATCGGCGGCCGGGCCGGCTACTACGACGGCATAGGAGCCGCTCGCGACGTCATCCAGAACCACCTGCTGCAGCTGCTGGCGCTGACGGCGATGGAGGAGCCCACCTCGTTCCGCGCCGAGGCCGTCCGCGCCGAGAAGGCCAAGATCCTGTCCTCGGTGCGGGTGCCCGGCGACCTCGCCGAGGCGACCGCGCGCGGGCAGTACGCGGCGGGCTGGCAGGGCGGCGTGAACGTCCGCGGGTACCTGGAGGAGGACGGCATCCCGGCCGACTCCCGCACCGAGACCTACGCGGCGATCAAGCTGGAGATCGAGAACCGGCGCTGGGCGGGCGTCCCGTTCTACCTGCGCACCGGCAAGCGGCTCAGCCGCCGCGTGACCGAGGTCGCGATGGTGTTCCAGAAGGCGCCGCATCTGCCGTTCTCCCAGACCGACACCGAGGAGCTCGGGCAGAACGCCCTGGTGATGCGGGTGCAGCCGGACGAGGGCATCACGGTCCGGTTCGGCTCGAAGGTGCCCGGCACCTCGATGGAGATCCGCGACGTCAACATGGACTTCGCCTACGGCGAGTCGTTCACCGAGACCTCCCCCGAGGCCTACGAGCGGCTGCTGCTGGACGTGCTGATCGGCGACCCGCCGCTGTTCCCCCGGCAGGAGGAGGTCGAGCTGTCCTGGCAGATCCTCGACCCGATCACCGAGTTCTGGGCGAGCCGCGGCGGCCTCGACCAGTACAAGTCCGGCGGTTACGGGCCCGACAGCACCGACGAGCTGATGGCGCGGGACGGGCGCACCTGGAGGCGGCTCTAATGAACATCGATCTCACCGGAACCACCACCCGCAAGATCCAGGACGCGCTGACGCAGTCCCGGCACCTGATGGGCGGCCCGGCGGTCGGCATGGTGCTGACCCTGATCATCGTGACCGACGAGTCGGCGCAGTACGACGCGGTCCGCGCCGCGACGGAGGCGGCGCGCGAGCACCCCTGCCGGGTGCTGACCGTCATCTCCCGCGACCCGCGCGGCGGCTCGTCGCGGCTGGACGCCGAGATCCGGATGGGCGAGACCGGGCCGGGCGAGACGGTGCTGCTGCGCATGTACGGGCCGCTCGCCGAGCACGCCGACTCGGTGGTCGTCCCGCTGCTGATGCCGGACACCCCGGTCGTGACGTGGTGGCCGGGCGGCAAGGTGCCGAAGGTCCCGGCGAAGGACCCGCTCGGCGCGCTCGCGCAGCGCCGGGTGACCGACTCCTACGCGGCCCGCGACCGGCTCGGCACGCTCGCGCAGCTCGCGCAGGGCTACCGGCCGGGCGACACCGACTTCACCTGGACGCGGCTGACGTCGTGGCGGTCGCTGCTGGCCGCCGCGCTCGACCAGGACCACGACGACATCGTGTCCGGCGAGGTGACCGCCGAGCCGGACAGCCCGAGCGCGGAGCTGCTGGCGGCGTGGCTGTCGGTCCGGCTCGGCGTGCCGCTGGAGCGGTCCGTGTCCGAGGGGCCCGGGATCACCGGCGTCCGGCTCACCACCACCAGCGGCGACATCGTCATCCACCGCCCGGACGGGCGGGTCGCGACGCTGTGCCGGCCGGGGCAGCCCGACCGGCAGGTGTCGCTGCTGCGCCGCCCGATGGCCGACCTGCTGGCCGAGGAGCTGCGCCGGCTCGACCCCGACGAGGTGTACCGCGAGGCGGCGGGCCGGTTCGCCAAGGACCTCGCGCACGGGACGGCGCGGCCCGGCGTGGCCGACGAGCCGGTGTCGGCGACGGACGCGGCGGCGAAGACCGGCCCGGCCAAGCGGCACGCCAAGGCGCGGCACGAGGCCGAGGGGCGGGCGTGAGCGCCCCGGCCGTCCTGGTCCACCGCGACCAGGAGCTGCTCGCCGCGGCGGCCGCGGCGCGGCTGCTGACCCGGATCGCCGACGCCCAGGCGGC
>NZ_JBFARO010000242.1:0-3765 GCF_040677125.1 Actinomadura sp. NPDC049382 | reverse complement strand
GAACCTGCGCCATTCACCGGGGCCGAACCTGAGGATCGTCACGGTGTCCTCGGTATCGCGCACGGATATCGCCTCGCCGTCAAGACGGGCGCGGCCATGCCGCGGACCTCCGCCGACGCCAGCTCGTCCGCGGCGGTGCCGGCGAGCAGGTCCCGGTAGCGGGCGTTCTGCGCCGGCAGGCCGCGCAGCACCAGCGCCTCGTGGTAGGCGTCGTCGGCCTCGGCGGCGCGGCGCGCGTAGTCCTCCAGCGCCTCGATCCGCCCGGTGACCGAGCGCACCGACAGGTCCAGGGCGCGGTCCTGCGGCTCCAGCAGCGCCCGGACGCCCGGCGAGAGCCGCCCGGGCTCCTGGGCGCGGCGCTCGCGGCGCAGCCGGGTGTGCTCGGCGAGGGCGTCCGCGATGGCCCATTCCTGCCTCGGCAGGACGACGGCGTTGTTGATGTCGTCCAGCAGCCCGGCGCCGTTCGCCCGCGACCCGAGGACGGCGTCGACCGCCCGCTGGGCGCGGACGAGCAGCCCCGCGGCGGGCCGGTCGAAGTCGGCGGGCAGCAGGTAGGAGCCGTGGTGCTCGCGGGCGGCGCGGGCGGCGGGCGGCTCCCTCAGGTGCCGCAGCGCCCCGGCGACCCAGCCGGCGAAGCTGACGCCGGCGAGGACGGCGGCGGCCTGCACCTGGCCGAGCAGCAGCAGGACGACCTGCAGCGCCGGCGTGAGCATCATGGCGAGGACGGGCAGCCGCCCCCACCGCCCCGCGCGGCCGAGCAGCTCGCCGTCGTCGGGCGCGTCGAGGAAGCACAGCCGCAGCCAGCCGCCCGGCAGCACGCCGTAGAAGACGGCGAACGCCGGGATCCACACCAGCCGCGCCACGACCGCGGCCGCGCTCAGCCGGGGCGGCGGGGGCGCGGGCAGGCTCGCCGGGACGAGCCGGTCGGGCGCCGCGGCGAGCAGCGCGCGGGCCTCGGTGCCGAGGGCCGGGTCGAACACCGGGCGGGGGCGGGCTTCTCCGGTCATCGTCACTTCCCTCCCTGCTGTCCCGGGATCCGGACGGCCCCGGCTAGTCCTGCAGCTCCGCCCAGACCTCGCGGTCGCGTTCCGGCGTCCAGATGCGGGGGCGCTCGACGCCGTCCATCTCGTCCCAGAGCCGGGCGACGTCGAAGGGCAGGCAGTGCTCGAAGATCGGCCAGTGGCCGTAGGCGGGCGCGAGGGCGGCGCGGACCGCGGTGAAGGCGTCCTTGCGGGTGCCGCCGCCCCGCCGGACCCGGCCGACCTCGTCGAGCATCACGGCGAGGAAGTCGCGGGTCTGCGCGACCGCGGCGCGGGCGGCGTCCCGGCCGTGCGCGACGGCGCCGCGCCCGCCGACGAGGGTCTCGGCGCCGAAGGAGTCGACGTGGTCGAGGGTGCCGGCCGCCCACTCGCGGTGGAAGGCGTCGCCGGTGTAGAGCGCCGCCTGCGTCTCGACGAGGTCGCCGGCGAACAGGATCCGGTGCCGGGGCAGCCACGCGACGATGTCGCCCTCGGTGTGCCCGCGCCCGCAGTAGGCGAGGTCGAGGTCGCCGCGGCCGCCGCCGAGGTCGATGGTCAGGGTGCCGGTGAACGTCACGGACGGCCAGGTGAGGCCGGGGATGCCGTCCGGGTCCTTGAACAGCCGGGGCATCCGGCCGAGTTCGGAGGCCCAGTCCTGCTTGCCGCGCTCGGCGATCAGCGCGCGGGTCAGGTCGTGCGCGATGACCACCGGGGCGCCGAACGCGCTGGCGCCGAGCGTGCGGACGGCGTGGTAATGCGACAGCACCAGGTAGCGGACGGGCTTGTCGGTGTGCTCGCGCAGCACCGCGAGCCAGTCGCGGGCGGCGGCCGGCGTGGCGAGCGCCTCGAAGCAGACCAGGAAGTCCTCGCCCTCGACGGCGCCGACGTTCGGGTCCCCCTCGGCGGTCAGCGCGTACACCCCGTCGGCCAGGACCTCCAGCGTCGGGGTCTTGTCGCCCAGGTCTGCGGACGACGCGAACGGTCTGGGCATCGGCCCCCCTCGCACTCGTGGCCCCGGCTCGCGCCCCGCGGGCCGGTTCCGCCCGTGCACGGGTTCATTCCATGCAGAGGTTCATTCCACGCAGAGCGGTCGATAACCGTCCGGGAATCGGGAGAGACGGCGTCCCGCCGGGGTAGGGAAGATCGTGGACGACGGGCGCCGGACGGCGGCGCGGCGGAGGGAGGGCCGGGTGAACGGCGCGCTCGGGCTGCTGGCGGTGCTCCTGCTGACGGCCGCGACCGGCTACTTCGTGGCGCAGGAGTTCGCGTTCGTCACCGCCGACCGGCCCGTCCTCGCCCAGCGGGCGGCCGAGGGCGACCGGGCGTCGGCGCGGGCGCTGCGGGTGATGGGCCGGCTGTCGTTCATGCTCTCCGGGGCGCAGCTCGGCATCACGGTGACCGCGCTGGTCGTCGGGTTCATCGCCAAGCCCGCGCTGGCCGACCTGCTCGCCCCGGCGCTGCGCGCGGCGGGGGTGCCGGACGCGGCCGTCGGCGGCGTCGCGGTGGCGGTCGGCTTCGCGTTCGCCACCGTGATCCAGATGGTGCTCGGCGAGCTGTTCCCCAAGAACTTCGCGCTGGCGCGGGCGGAGCCGCTGGCCCGCGCGCTCGCCGCGTCCACCCTCGTGTACCTGGCGGCGGCGGGCCCGCTGATCAGGCTGTTCGACGCGTCGGCGAACCGGCTCGTCCGCGCGGTCGGCATCGAGCCGGTGGAGGAGCTGCACCACGGCGCGACGCTGGAGGAGCTCGGCCACATCATCGGCGAGTCCGGGGAGCAGCTCCCGGCGGGGCAGGTCGACCTGCTGGAGCGGGCCCTGGTCTTCTCCGACCGCGACGCCGAGGAGGTCATGGTGCCGCGGGTCGACGTGGTGACCGTGCAGGCGTCCGCGCGCGCCGCCGAGCTGAGCGACATCGTCTCGGCGAGCGGGCACACCCGCTACCCCGTCCTCGGCGAGGGCGTCGACGACGTGGTCGGCGTCGTCGGGCTGGCGGAGCTGATCACGCTCGGCACGCGGGAGGCCGCGCGGGTCCGGGTCGCGGAGATCGCGCGGCCGCCGGTGCTGCTGCCGTCCTCGCTGCCGCTGCCGGAGGTGGTGCTCCGGCTGCAGGGCGCGGCCGAGCCGATGGCCTGCGTGGTGGACGAGTACGGCGGCTTCGCCGGCATCGTCACCTGGGAGGACGTCGCCGAGGAGCTGGTCGGGGAGATCGCCGACGAGAACGAGCCGGGCGAGGAGCTGGCGATCCGGACCGGCGAGTGGTGGACGACCGACGCCGGGCTGCGGATCGACGAGGTCGCCCACGAGACCGGCATCGCGCTGCCGGAGGGCGACTACGAGACCGTGGCGGGGCTGCTGCTGAAGCGGCTCGGCCGGGTGGCGCGGCCCGGCGACGTGGTGCGGGTGGACATCCCGCCGACCCGGCTGGACGAGCCGCCCCGCACCGCGGTCGTCGAGGTGCTGACGGTCCACCGGCACGTGCCCGAGCTGATCCGCGTCCGCACCGTCGAGACCGCCGGGGAGGACCGGTGAACCTCGCGCTGGGCGCGCCGGTCACGCTGGCGCTGCTGGCCGGTAACGGCTTCTTCGTCGCCACGGAGTTCGCGCTGGTGGCGGCGCGGCGGCCGCGGCTGGAGCGGGCCGGCCCCCCCCGGGGGGGGGCGGCGGGCGCCGCGGTGGGGGGGGGGGGCCAGCGTTGGGAGTCGCTGGCCGGGGCCCCGCGCGGCAAAACGCATTTGTAGCGGGGCCACCGG
>NZ_JBFARO010000241.1:0-4310 GCF_040677125.1 Actinomadura sp. NPDC049382 | reverse complement strand
GGCCGGGCGGGGGGCCGGCCGGGACGCCCCGGCCCGTCACGCCTCCGCCCCCTAGGGCGCCCGTCAAGACGGCGCCGCCCACGCTGCAGCCCACGCCGAGGGGCGCGGGCGACATCGGCAACTTCCCCGACCGGCCGTCCGCGGCCAAGGCCGCCAGGACCGACGCGCTCGCCGCGGTCGCGGCCGTCCAGGACGGGCGGCCCGTCCCCGACTCGGTCTGGAAGCACCTCAAGGCCAACGCCGACGATCCCGACTACACCGAGAAGCTGTACGAGCGCCTCGGCCCGGCGGCGACGGCCGATCTGCTGAAGGCGGCCGAGGGCGACAAGGCGAGGCTGGAGGCCGTCCAGGAGTCGGTGGGCGTGGCCAGCCACCACATGGCGATGGACGTGAAGTGGCTGCGCGCGTTCCTGGCCGAGGCCGACCGCGCCGGGGTCCGTCCCGTGGCGGTCCAGGTGCTGACCGGTGCGCCCCTGAGCGAGCAGGCGCGCGCGGCCGTCGCCAAGCTGGATCTGCACGAGCCCGAAGCAACCACCGTCGCGTGAGACCTGAGAGGTCGCCATGGCCGCTCCGCCGCCTCCCGGGAGCCTGCCCCTGCCGCTCACCGGTGCCGCCGCCGCCAAACTGTCCCCGACAGAGCAGCCCAACCCGGAGTACCAGCGGCTGTACCAGGCGTACGCGGACGCCTACGGCAGCATCGACCGGCTCAGGCAGGCCCTGGACGCGCCGGTGAAGACCCTGCGCGGGACGGACGCGTGGTTGGGCCCGGAGGCGCGCGTGTGGGGCGGGCAGCTCGACGCCAACCGGGGGACGCTGAAGAAGGCCGCCGACCGCATCCTCTGGGACCTCTACGATCGGCTCTCTGTGACGCAGCGCACCATCCCCCGGGTCTAGGCTCTTGCGGGTGAGGGACCCGAAGCTGCGCGAGATCGACCAACGCGCCTTCCTACGCAGGCTCAACCCCATGCTGGACGTGTACGCGGCCGCGATGGAGCCGCCGAACGAGCAGCTTCCGGGTCGGCACACCATCATGGAGCGGCACACCACGTACCCGGGCTTCCGCGCGTTCGTCGCCGAGCGGCGCGGGACGCTGCCCGTCCTGCCGGGCCCCGTCCAGGGGTTCGCCTACGGGTTCCACGGGGCGCGCGGCCAGTGGTGGCACGACGTCGTCCACCAGGCGCTGTCCGACCTGGAGGGGCCGGACCACGCCGAGGAGTGGCTGGCGGACGCGTTCGAGGTCGCCGAGCTGCACGTGCACCCGCAGGCGCAGGGCAGGGGCCTCGGCCGGAGCCTGCTGACCGCGCTGTGCGAGGGCAGGCCGGAGCGGACGGTCGTCCTGTCCACGCTCGACCGGCACCCCGAGACGCCCGCGCGCCGCCTCTACCGCTCGGTCGGCATGGTGGACCTGCTGAGCGGGTTCGAGTTCCCGGGCGGCGGGCCCCGCTACGCGGTCATGGGCGGGACGCTGCCCCTCGCGCCGTACTCCTCGGCGCCGAGGAGCGAGTAGACCTCGCGCGTCGCCGTGGACTTGTTGAACGTGATGAAGTGGATGCCGGGCGCGTCCTGCTCCAGCAGTTCGCGGCACAGCTCGGCGGCGTGCTCGACACCGAGCCTGCGGACCGCCTCCGGGTCGTCGGCGACGGCGTCGAACCGGGCCTTGACCTCGGGCGGGAACGGCGCGCCCGACAGCTGCTCGGACCGCTCGATCGTGCTGAGCTGGGTGACCGGCATGATGCCCGGCAGGATCGGCACGTCGCAGCCCGCGGCGGCGACCCGGTCGCGGAGCCGGAAGTAGTCCTCGGCGCGGAAGAACATCTGGGTGATCGCGTAGTCGGCCCCGGCCCGGCACTTCTCCACGAAGTACCGCACGTCGCTGCCGACGTCGGGCGAGCGCGGGTGCTTGTAGGGGAACGCGGCGACGCCGACGCAGAAGTCCCCGTAGGAGCGGATCATCCGGACCAGGTCGGCGGCGTACTCGACGCCGTCGGGGTGCTTGACCCACTCCCCCATCGGGTCGCCGGGCGGGTCGCCGCGCAGCGCGAGGACGTTGCGGACGCCGGCGGCGGCGAACCGGCCGATGAGGTTGCGCAGCTCGGCCTGGGAGTGGTCGACGGCGGTGAAGTGCGCGACGGGGGTGAGCGTGGTGTCGGTCGCGATCCGCTCGACGATGTCGACGGTGGTGTCGCGGGTGCCGCCCCCCGCGCCGTAGGTCACCGAGACGAACGTCGGGTGCAGGGACTCCAGCTCGCGGATCGTACGCCACAGGTTCCGCGCGCCCTTGTCGGTCTTGGGCGGGAAGAACTCGAAGGAGAAGGACCTGCCTCCCGCCGCCAGCAGCTCGCGGACTGTCGGGGGCCGGTCGGGGCGTACGCGTCGCATCCCCCAAGCCTACAGAAGCCCTCGGAGGCGGCTTCGAACCGCCGAATCACGTGATGCTCGCCACACCGCACGGGCGTTATGCGCCTATTTCCGAAGATCCAGTGACTTCTCACGTTTTGGCGGCAGGGTTGAATCGCCGCAGGTGGATACGATCTCGGCATGTCGACCAGCCGTATCCGCAAGGAGGTCGACGAAGCCCTCCTCGGCTTCGTCGACCGGCAGCGCCCGGCGCTGCTGACCATCAGCGACGACCTCGCGCCGCTGCTGTCCGCCCTCGACGCCCTGCTCGGCGGCGGCAAGCGGCTGCGGCCCGCGTTCTGCTACTGGGGGTGGCGGGCCGCCGGCGGCGAGGACTCGCCCGGCATCGTGGCCGCCGCCGCGTCCCTGGAGCTGCTCCAGGCGAGCGCGCTGGTGCACGACGACGTGATGGACTCCAGCGACACCCGGCGCGGCCAGCCGTCCGCGCACCGCCGCTTCGAGGCGCTGCACCGCGCGCAGGGCTGGCCGGGCGACGCCGAGGCGTTCGGCGGCGGCGCCGCGATCCTGCTCGGCGACCTGTGCCTGGCCTGGTCGAGCGAGATGTTCGAGACGTGCGGGCTCGACGCCGGGCCGCGGCGGCGCGGCCGGGCCGTGTACGACCTGATGCGCACCGAGGTCATGTGCGGCCAGTACCTCGACATGCTGGAGGGCACGCGCGGCGAGGCCACCGTCGCGACGGCGCTGCGCGTGGTGGAGTACAAGAGCGCCAAGTACACGATCGAGCGCCCGCTGCACCTCGGCGCGGTCCTCGCCGGCGCCCGCCCGGACGTGACGGCGGCACTCACCGGCTACGGCCTGCCGCTCGGCATCGCCTTCCAGCTGCGCGACGACGTGCTCGGCGTGTTCGGCGACCCCGCCGAGACGGGCAAGCCCGCCGGGGACGACCTGCGCGAGGGCAAGCGCACCGTGCTGATCGCCCTGACGCTGGAGCGCGCGTCCGCCGCGCAGGCCGACGCGGTGCTGCGCCGCCTCGGCGACCCCGCGCTCGACCGCCCCGGGGTGGACGAGCTGCGCACGATCATCGAGGAGACCGGCGGGCTCGCCGCCTGCGAGGCGATGATCGAGCGCTACCTGCGGGAGGCGGAGCGGAGCCTGGCGGCCGCGCCCGTCACCGCGGAGGCCCGGGAGGCCCTCGGCGAGCTGGCCGTGGCCGCCACCACCCGCAGCATGTAAGTAACTAATGACACAATCCGGCCAAATTTCCCCAGTGGACTAGAACTTTCCCACTGATCGGTGGCAGAAATGTCGCCATGTGCGCCGACACTTCGGGGAACCGCGTCCCGCGCTTCGACCCGCTGCCCGAGGACGCCTGGGACGACGTCCTCAAGGCCGTGGCAGCGACGACCGGGCCGCTGAACGTCTTCACCACGCTCGCCCGCCACCCCGACCTCTTCCACGCCTGGATCGGGCTCGGGTCGATGCTGCTGATGAAGGGGACGCTCACGGCCCGCGACCGGGAGCTGGCGATCATGCGGACGGCGCACCACCGGTCCTGCGCGTACGAGTGGGAGCACCACCGCGGGCTCGCGCGCGGCGCCGGCCTCACCGAGGCCGACATCGCGGCGCTCAGGCTGGACCTCGACGGCCACGGCTGGAGCGACGACGACCGGATGGTCCTCACCGCCGCCGACGAGCTGCACGCGTCCGGCACCCTGTCCGACGCGACCTGGACGGAGCTCGCCACCCGCTTCGGGGAGCGCGAGCTGATCGAGCTGGTCATGCTGATCGGCCACTACCACATGGTCGCCTTCACCCTGAACGCGCTGCGCGTCCAGAACGAGGGACCGGTCCAGAACGGGGAGGGCCGCTGATGCGGACCGGACGGTGGCTCCCGGCGGCGGGCGCGCTCGCCGCGGCGCTGGCGCTGCTCTCGGTGCCCGCGCCCGGTGACG
>NZ_JBFARO010000240.1:0-4531 GCF_040677125.1 Actinomadura sp. NPDC049382 | reverse complement strand
GCCGTCTAACAGGGGCTTCTTCGCTTCACCGGCCGAACGCCAGCATCGCGATCACTTCGTGATCACCATCTCCCCAGACCGATGAAAAAGGGTCATTGTTCATGTGGTGCGGAAGCTTCCTGAGAGTGAGCTCGACTCTGGTCAGGTGATACCTCGGACGGTCGAGGTGCGTGGTGTCGCCATTGAGACCGGTGGGGTGTCGTCCGGCAGGTTCGTTGCATCGGCCTGGGCGTGAGGTTGCTGTGGGGGAGTGGGCTTCTGGCTATGGCGGGATGCGGGGTTGACCGGTAGCACTATGAGTGGCCCCCGCCTGACCACAGGAGTGTTCCTTGCCCGCTGTGTCCGGACCCCCGCCCGCTCCCGAGGACGCTTCCACCTGGGCGGAGTTCACCGCCCGGCTCCGTGCGCTGCATGAATGGTGCGGGCGGCCCAAGTACCGCGCGCTGTGCGGGCGCGTTGACGGGCTGTCGCCCGCCGCGGTCTCCACGCTGATCGGGAAGAACCCGCTGACCACGCCGCCGGAGACCGCGACGGTCCGGTTCGTCGAGGCGTGCCTGCGGTACGGGGAATCGGCGGCTGTCGAGGCGGAGGCCGAGAGGTGGGGTGCTCAGTGGCGGGTGCTTGCCGCCGGGATCGCGCCGCGACCGCGGCGGCGGTGGGGGCGGTGGGTCGCTGCCGGGGGTGCCGTTGTTCTGGTTGCGGGGGCCGTTGTCTGGGTCGCCGTCGCGAGTGCGTCCGGGGAAGGGTGCCGGCGGTTGAGCGGGACCATCGAGGACCTGCGGACGAAGCAGACGTGGCAGTACATGTTCCAGTGCCCGAACCGGCCCCGCGTCGGCGTGTACGAGAAGGCGGAGTTCGGTACCGAGGTCGCCGTGCTGGAGACCGACCCGAGCTGGTTCATCTGCTGGACGCGCGGCCAGGCGCACGAGGGCGGCAACGACATCTGGTACTACACGCAGGGCGACCGGGCGACGGGACGGCCCGAGCTGTACGGGTGGGGGTACGTCCCCGCGTCCGAGTTGCGGGTCGGGCAGGCGCCTGACCCGGCCATCACGCGGCACTGCTGACCTGGGCGTTCGCTGTTCTGAACGTTCAGAACGGTGCCGAGCCGAACCTGCCGGGCGGTCCGGGGTCTAACGTTCGGGGCACACGCCCCGCACACCCCGCGACGAACCGCCAGGGAAAGGTGACGCGACGGGTGGAATTTCGGATCTTGGGGCCGCTGCGGGCCGGGGTGCAGGGGGAGCCGGTCGATCTCGGGGGCGCGCGGGCCCGGCTGGTGCTGGCCGCGCTGCTGCTCGAGGCGGACCGGCCGGTGCCGGTGGAGCGGCTCGCGGACGTCGTATGGGGGGACCGGCCGCCGTCCTCGGCGCGCACGCAGATCGCGATCGCCGTGTCGGGGCTGCGCCGCGCGTTCCGGGACGCGGGCCGCCCGCGGGTGATCGAGACCGTCCGGCCGGGGTACCGGATCCCCGCGGCCGCGGCGATCGACGCGGCGGCGGCGGAGGAGCTGATCGGGGCGGCGCGCCGGGACGCGGCGGCGGGGCGGCTGCCACGGGCCGCCGAGGGCTTCCGGGCGGCGCTGGCGCTGTGGCGCGGGCCCGTCCTCGACGGCCTCGACCGACCGCGGATCGAGGCGGGCGCGCTGCGCTGGGAGGAGCTGCGGCTGGCCGCGATGGAGGAGGCCGCGCACGTGGACCTGCTGCTCGGCCGCCACCGGGAGCTGATCGGCGAACTCGTCGGGCCGGTCGGGGAGCATCCGTACCGGGAGCGGCTGCGGGGGCTGCTGATGACGGCGCTGGCGCGGGCCGGACGGCCGAGCGAGGCCCTTGAGGTCTACCGGGAGGGGCGCCGCCTGCTCGCCGCCGACCTCGGCCTGGAGCCGGGACGCGAACTGCGGGAACTTCAGATGGGCATCCTGCGGGACGATCCGCTGGTGCGGCCCGGGGCGCCCGGTGTGCCGCGGCGGCGGGGGCGCGCGCTGCGGTGGCGGCGCACGGCGGGGCCCGCGCGGGGCGTCCGGTCCTGCTGACGGCGGAGGGCCGCCGGGCGCGGTGCCCGGCGGCCCTCTCTCAGCGGGAGGCTAGTTCGCCCACTTGTGGGAGTTCATGAGCTGCCCCTCCCAGAAGCTGCCGCGCTTGCCGGCGTCGATCGTGCCCCAGTAGCCGTCGTAGTTGGCGAAGTGGTACACCTTCACCTTGCTGTAGGAGCCGGTGTAGCCGTTGTTCCAGTACGAGGCGACGAGGAACCGCGGGTTGCACTGGACGTTGCCGCCGCGCCAGTCGGGGTCGTCGCCGTCCCAGGCGCACTTGGTGCCCGTGCCGTTCTGGCCGCTCCAGACGCAGAAGTCGCCCTTGGCGCAGGAGCCCTGCCAGGCGGCGCCGTCGGCCTGCGCGGCGGTGGGCGACAGCAGGGCGGCGAGCCCCGCGACGGCCACGCTGGCCACGGCGATGCGGACCTTGTTCATGCCGCCTCCTACTTCGCCCACTTGTGGGACCGGATGGACACGTTCCCCGCGTTGATCGGCCCCGAGGTGACCTGCACCGGGTCGGAGATCTCGCCCCCGTAGTTCGCGTACCGGAAGAACCGGACCTTGTTGTACGGGTCGCCGGTGTAGCCGTTGTTCCAGATGCTGTTGACCTTGAACCCGTACGGCTTGCAGCGGATCGCCCCGCCCTGCCAGTCGGGGTCGTCGCCGGTCCAGTTGCAGCGGGTGCCGGTGGCGTTCCTGCCGCTCCACACGCACACGTCGCCCTTCGGGCAGACGCCGTCGGTGGCGGAGGCGGCGGCCAGCGCCGCCGAGGGCGCCAGTACGGTGACGGCCCCCGCCGTCACGGCACCGGCCAGCAGCCCGACTCTGATCTTGTGCATCGTCTCCCCGTTCCCCGCTCAGTAGATCCCGGAGCAGGTCTTGATGGTCTTGCCGTTGACGTCCACGGCCTTGTCGTCGCCGTTGCCGGGCCCGGTCAGGAAGTAGGCGGACACCCAGCCGCGCGTGGCGCCCTGGTCGAGGTCGGTGTAGAGCCACCAGTGGTTGGTGCCGTACTGGCCCTCGTACTTCTGGCCCCACATCTTGCAGAAGACGTAGTTCTCGCCCTGGTACAGGTAGCCGACGCGGTCCCCGCACTTGAGGTAGTTGGGGTTGGCGAACGCCTTGTCGAACGTCCGCACCCATTGCTTGCCGTCGACCTTGGCGTCCGTCCAGCAGGCCGCCTTGGCGCTCGGGCCCGGCCCGTCGGCCCAGGCGCCGGCCGGAGCCGCGCTCAGGACGGCCGCCGCCGCGACCGCGCCCGCGATGATGCGTCTCTTGTGCATGCCTTTCTCCCCGTTCGTGTGGTTGAACGCGGAACACGCTAGAGAGGCCCGTTATCGAACCCTTATCGGCGGCTCGTCCGCCCCCGCCGTTTCGGGTTACCGGTGCCGTCATGGGGAGTCGAATGGCCGGTTGCGGCCAGGGCGGGCGGACGCGGGTGGTGCGTTTGCGGGGGCGTGACGTCCGGTGGTGTGATTCATCCGGCCTGTCGTAGAAGGGTGGGGGATGGATACCGGAGCGGTGCTCGGAGGGCGGTACCGGCTCACCACGCGGCTCGGCCGGGGCGGCATGGGGGAGGTCTGGGCCGCCGACGACACGCAGCTCCGGCGCCGGGTCGCCGTGAAGATCCTCCTGGCGGACGTGGGGTCCTCGTCCGTGCTGATCGACCGGCTGCGGCGGGAGGCCGAGAACGCCGGGCAGCTGCAGCATCCGGGGATCACCGTCGTCCACGACCTGGGGGAGCACGGCGGCCACCCGTTCTTCGTGATGGAGCTGCTCAACGGGACCGACTATGCGACGCTCCTCGCGCGCAGTCCGGGCGGGCTGCCCGTCGGGCGGGTGCTGGAGACGGGTGCCGCCGTCGCCGACGCGCTGGCCTACGCGCACCGGCGCGGGGTGGTGCACCGCGACGTGAAGCCCGCCAACCTGATGGAGCTGGCCGAGGGCGGCGTGAAGATCTGCGACTTCGGGATCTCCCGGTCCGCCGACGCGGTCGGCGACCTCACCGGCACCGGGGGGATGCTGGGGACGCCGGCCTACATGGCGCCCGAGCAGTACGAGGCGCGGCCCGTCGACGCCCGCACGGACCTGTACGCCTTCGGCTGCACCCTGTACGCGCTGCTGACCGGCGACGCCCCGTTCGACGGGGGGACGATGCCCGCGCTGATGCGGCAGCACCTGACCGTCGATCCGGTGCCGCCGTCGCAGCGGAGGGCCGGGATCCCTCCGGAGCTGGACCGGCTGGTGCTCGCCCTGCTCGCCAAGAACCCCGCCGACCGGCCTTCGTCCGCGGAGGACGTGGCGAAGTGGCTCCGGGCGCTGGCCGCCGGCGAGCCGCGGTTCCCGCCGCCCGTCCCGGCGCCGGGATACTTTCAGAAAGTGAATTAGTGCAAGTTGAGCAGGTTGTTAATCATAAAATTTTTGAAAAAGGTGAAACAGTCATCAGCCCCTTTACAGTGCCTCAACTTGCAATTGTGGCGCATGGTACCTTGAAAATAT
>NZ_JBFARO010000239.1:0-4737 GCF_040677125.1 Actinomadura sp. NPDC049382 | reverse complement strand
AGGTCGCGCACGGTCCTCCGGCGCCGTTCCGGCATCGGGCCCCCTTCTCCCGCGGCCGCCGCGCGGCCGCGTCCCCCCGGTTCCCAGGTCTTGACTCGCCGGGCGGACCGCGTCCGCGCCGGCCGTGCAGATCGCCACCAGGGCCGTCGTGGACGCCGCGATCGACACCGCCGCCGACGCCGCGACCGAGGCCGCGCTGACCGCCGGCCGCGACATCGTCGCCCGGGTCGTCCGAGACACCGCCGAGCAGGCCGCCCGCGACCTCGCCGCCGCCCTGCGCGACACCGCCCGCGACACCGGCCTCACCGCCGAACTCGCCCCGCTCGCCGGCACCGCCGGGGACCTGGCCGCCCGCGCCGCCGGATCCGGCACCGCCCGCACCGCCGCCGGCCTGCTCACCGCCGCCGCCGGCAGCCACCTCGCCCGCACCGCCCGCGACCTCGCCGCCCGCGCCGCGACCCGCGCCGCCACCGCCGCGATGGAGGCCGCCCTGCGCGAACTGCTCCGCGACGCCCTCCGCCTGGCCATGCGCGAGCGGCTGCGCGGCATGATCCTGGAGATCTCCCGCGACGTCGTCGTCGACGTCGCCAAGACCACCTGGACCACCGCCACCCGCCCCAGTGCCGCGACCGCGACCGCGACCGAGGTCAGCGCGGAGGTCGGGGAGGCCGGGGAGACCACCGTCGTCACCGCGACCGTGGTCGTCGAGACCGCCCCCGCCGCCGAACCGCACCCCGCCGACGCGCACCGAAACCAAGCGCAACGCGCCGAATCGCGGGACCCCGGTGACGTGTGGGCCGAGGCCACCGCCGAGGCCACCGCCGAAACCGCCGCCGAAACCGACGGCGGGGCCCCGCCGCGCGCCTGAACCGCCGCTCAGAAGATCCTGAGAGAACCATGAGAAACCACCGCCGGTGCGCGGGCCGCCACCGGCGCTGTTTACGGTGAGTGCATGGAGCCCGACACCCCGGAGACCGGACCCGCGCGGATACTGGTGGTCGACGACGAACCCGCCGTCCGCGAGTCGCTGTCCAGCAGCCTGGAGTTCGAGGGCTACCGGGTCGCCGGCGCCGCCGACGGCGTCACCGCCCTCGACCGGGTCCAGCGCGACACCCCCGACCTGGTCGTCCTGGACGTCCTCATGCCGCGGATGGACGGCCTGACCACCTGCCGGCGGCTGCGCGCCCTCGGCGCCACCATGCCCGTCCTCATGCTCACCGCCCGCGACATGGTCGGCGACCGCGTCACCGGCCTGGACGCCGGCGCCGACGACTACCTCGCCAAACCCTTCGAACTCGACGAGCTCCTCGCCCGCGTCCGCGCCCTGCTGCGCCGCGCCGCCATGACCGCCGCCCCCGCCGCCGGCGCCGCCCGGCAGGACGTCCTGGCGTTCGACGACCTGCGCATGGACACCCGCACCCGCGAGGTCACCCGCGCCGGCCGGCCCGTCGAACTCACCCGCACCGAGTACATGCTGCTGGAGATGTTCCTCGCCCACCCCCGCCAGGTCCTCACCCGCGAGCAGATCCTGGAGACCGTCTGGGGCTTCGACTTCGAACCCGCCTCCAACTCCCTGGACGTGTACGTGATGTACCTGCGGCGCAAGACCGAGGCCGGCGGGCTGCCGCGGCTGGTCCACACCGTCCGCGGCGTCGGGTACGTGCTGCGGACGGCGGCGTCCCCGTGACCCGGCCCGCCGGCGGCGGGACCCGCGCCCGCGTCGCCCGGCGGCTGACCCTGCGCGCCCGCATGGCGCTGCTGACCGCCGCGGCCGTCGCGCTCGCCGTCGCCGCCTGCGCCACCGCCGGGTGGCTGCTCACCCGCAACCAGCTGTACCGGGAACTGGACCGGCGGCTGGCCGTCACCTCCGGCGGCCCGCCCGAGGCGCCCGGCGGCCCCGCCGGGCCGTTCCGCGCCCGCACCGCCCGGCAGGTCCAGACCGCCCTCGCCGACTGCACCGACCGGCCCACCGCCGCGCTCAACGCCCTGCCCGGCCCCTACGAGATGATGCAGGTCGTCGCCGCCGACGGGCGCCGCTGCACCGTCCCCGGCGCGGGCGCGCTGCGCGTCACCGACGCCGACGCCGCGGTCGCCCGCGGCGAACGCGGCCACGTCTACCACGACGGCACCGGCGTCACCGCCGCCGGCGCCGACGACCACGTCCGGGTCCTCACCCGCGGGTTCCGCACCCCCGACGGCGGCACCGCCGCCGTGTCCTACGCGCTGTCGCTGGACGAGGTCGAAGGGCCCCTGGACAACCTCGCGCTGCTGCTCACCGCCGTCACCGCCCTCGGCGTGCTGGTGTCGGCCGCCTCCGGCCTCATGATCGCCCGGGCGTCGCTGCGGCCGGTGGACGAGCTGACCGGCGCCGTCGAGCACATCGCCCGCACCGAGGACCTCGCCACCCGCATCCCCGAGGAGGGCACCGACGAGATCGCCCGGCTCAGCCGCTCCTTCAACAGCATGACCGCGCAGCTCGCCGCGTCCCGCGAACGCCAGCAGCAGCTCATCGCCGACGCCGGCCACGAACTGCGCACCCCCCTCACCAGCCTGCGCACCAACATCGACCTGCTGCTGCGCGCCGAGGCCACCGGCCGCGACCTGCCGCCCGCCGCCCGCCGCAACCTGCTCACCAGCGTCAAGGCGCAGATGCTGGAGCTGTCCAGCCTCGTCGGGGACCTGCTGGAACTGGCCCGGCCCGCCGAGGCGCAGCCCGTCCACGAGACCGTCGCGCTGCACGACGTCGCCGGCCGCGCCGTCGAACGCGCCCGGCTCCGCGGCCCCGGCCTCACCATCGAGGCCGCGATCGGCCCCTGGTACGTGCTCGGCGACCCCGCCTCCCTGGAACGCGCCGTGGTGAACCTGCTCGACAACGCCGTCAAGTTCTCCCCGCCCGGCGGCACCGTCACCGTCGGCCTCACCGGCGGGGAGCTGACCGTCCGCGACCACGGGCCCGGCATCCCCGCCGCCGACCTCCCGCACGTGTTCGAGCGGTTCTGGCGGTCCCCGTCCGCGCGGAGCCTGCCCGGCTCCGGCCTGGGCCTGTCCATCGTCGCCCGCGTCGTCGCCGAATCCGGCGGCAGCGTCGCCCTGGACCCCGCCCCCGGCGGCGGCACCCTCGCCCGCGTGAACCTCCCCGGCACCCCCCGGCCCCCCGACTGACCGGCCGCGGCGCCCTCCCATCCGCCCGGGGGGATGAGAGGGCGCCGGGCGCATTCTCATGCCGCCTTCATCGGCGGCTCACCGGCTTCCCACGGCCGCGCCGCACCCTCGGTCCCATGAGTCACCTCATCACCGAACGGGGCACGCCTGCCGCGCCGCCGCCGTCCCCGCCCGAGCACGCGGGACGGGGACGGCTGGTCGAGGTGGTCGTCCCCGTCCACAACGAGGAACGCGTCCTGGCCGCCAGCGTCCACCGCCTCCACGGCTACCTGGCCGACACCTTCCCCTACCCGTTCCGCATCACCGTCGCCGACAACGCCAGCACCGACGCCACCTGGACGATCGCCGCCGGCCTGCAGGCCCGGCTCCCGCACGTGCGGGCCGTCCGGCTGGAGCAGAAGGGCCGCGGGCGGGCGCTGCGGCACGTGTGGGGCGGCAGCGACGCCGACGTCGTCGCCTACATGGACGTCGACCTGTCCACCGACCTGGACGCGTTCCTGCCGCTGGTCGCGCCGCTGATCTCCGGGCACAGCGACCTGGCCATCGGATCGCGCCTGACCCGCGGCTCCGCCGTCGTCCGCGGCCCCCGCCGCGAGGCCATCTCCCGCTGCTACAACCTGCTGCTGCGCACCGCGCTCGCCGCCCGCTTCACCGACGCCCAGTGCGGGTTCAAGGCCGCCCGCACCGAGATCGTCCAGGCGCTGCTGCCCGCCGTCGAGGACGAGGCGTGGTTCTTCGACACCGAACTGCTGCTGCTCGCCGAACGCAACGGGCTGCGCATCCACGAGGTCCCCGTCGACTGGGTCGACGACCCCGACTCCCGCGTCGACGTGCTCCGCACCGCCCGCGACGACCTGCGCGGCATGGCCCGCGTCGCCCGCCGCATCCTCACCGGCGCGTTCCGCGCCCCCGTCGCCCGCGCAGCGCCGACGGCCGGCCTGCCCGCCGGGATGCGCCGGCAGCTGCCCGCCTTCGCCGTCATCGGCGTCCTCAGCACCCTCGCCCAGCTCGCCCTGTTCCTGCTGCTGCGCCTGGCCATGGGGCCGCTGTGGGCGAACGCGGTGTCGCTGACCGTCACCACGATCGGCAACACCGCCGCCAACCGGCGCTTCACCTTCGGCGTCACCGGCACCCGCCGCGCCCTGCGCCACCAGCTCGAAGGCGGCGCCGCGTTCCTGTTCGGCCTCGCCCTGTCCACCGGCGGCCTGGCGCTGCTGCACGCCGCCGCGCCCGGCGCGTCCCGCGCCGTCGAGCTCGCCGCGCTCGTCACCGCCAACGCCGCCGCCACCCTGGCCCGGTTCCTGCTGATGCGCGCATGGATCTTCCACCCCCGCCGCCTCGACCGCCGCCACGGCACCAGCCACGGCACCAGCCACGGTGAGCAGAGCGGGCACGGCGACCGGCTCCCCGCGGCCGGGGACGGCACCGCGGGGACCACGTCATGACCGCCCCCGCCACCTCACCCGCCGCCCGCCCCCCCCCCGGCAGCCGGGCGCACGCCTCCCCGGTGAGGAGTCAGGCGGGGCGGACCGGGTGGCGGAGGATCGTGCGCATCTGTGCCGGGTCGGTCTCCTG
>NZ_JBFARO010000238.1:0-4748 GCF_040677125.1 Actinomadura sp. NPDC049382 | reverse complement strand
GCCGCCCGCGCGGCGCCGGGGGCGGTGCGGCTGCTCGCCCGCCGCGAGCCGGGCGGCGCGCGGGGCTGACCGCCGCCCGCCCGGACACCCCCTAGGGTGATCACCGGGAGGGATGCCGCATGGCGGACGCCGTGGTCATCGGGGCGGGGCACAACGGGCTCGTCGCGGCCAACATGCTGGCCGACGCGGGCTGGGACGTCGAGGTCCTGGAGGCGCAGCCCGAACCGGGCGGCGCGGTGCGCAGCGACAGGGGCGTCCACCCCGACTACGTCAGCGACCTGTGCAGCGCGTTCTACCCGCTCGGCGCGGCGTCGCCCGTCATGCGCGCGCTGGACCTCGAACGGCACGGGCTGCGCTGGCGGCACGCGCCGGCCGTCCTCGCGCACCCGCTGCCGGACGGGCGCTCCGCCGTCCTGGAACGCGACCGCGACGCGACCGCCGCGAACCTGGAGGCGCTGGGCGCGGGCGACGGCGAGGCGTGGCTGCGGCTGTGCGCCATGTGGGACGAGACGGGCGACGACGTCCTGCGGGCCCTGTTCACCCCGTTCCCGCCGGTCCGGGCGGCGCTGCCGCTGGCGGCGGCGCTGCGCCGTGCGGGCGGCCTGCGGGCCGTGCGGCGGCTGCTGGCGCCCGTCCGCACGCTCGGGGAGCAGGAGTTCACCGGGCCGGGCGGGCCGCTGCTGCTCGCCGGGTCGGCGCTGCACACCGACATGTTCCCCGAGTCGACGGCAGGCTCGGTGTTCGGCTGGCTGCTCGCGATGATCGGCCAGCGGGACGGCTGGCCGGTCCCCGAGGGCGGGGCGGGCGAGCTGACGGCCGCGCTCGTGCGGCGGCTGGAGTCGCGCGGCGGGCGGGTCCGCTGCGGCGTCCCGGTCGCGTCGGTCGTCGTCCGCGGCGGGCGCGCGCTCGGCGTGCGGACCGCGTCCGGGGAGGCGGTGCGCGCCGCCAGGGCCGTGCTCGCGGACGTGGCCGCGCCCGCGCTCTACGGCGGCCTGGTCGGCTGGTCCGACCTGCCGGGCTCGCTGCGCGACGACATGCGCCGCTTCGACTGGGACCACGCCACCTTCAAGGTCGACTGGGCGCTGTCGGGCCCCATCCCCTGGGCGTCCCCGGACGCCGGGCGGGCCGGCACCGTCCACCTGTCCCCCGGCATGGAGGCGCTGACCGACTACAGCGCGGACCTCGCCACCGGCCGCGTGCCGGCCGAGCCGTTCGCGCTGCTCGGCCAGATGACGACCGCGGACCCGGCCCGCTCCCCCGCCGGGACCGAGTCGGTGTGGGCGTACACGCACGTCCCCCACCGCGTGCGGGCCGACGCGGGCCCCGACGGCATCACCGGCGCCTGGGACGAGCGCGAGCGGGACGCCATGGCGGCCCGCCTGGAGGGCGTCGTCGAGCGCCTCGCGCCCGGCTTCCGCGCCCGGATCACCGCCCGCCGCGTCACCGCGCCGCCCGCCTTCGCCGACCACGACGCCAACCTCGTCAACGGCGCCCTCAACGGCGGGACCGCGCTGATCCACCAGCAGCTCGTGTTCCGGCCCGTCCCCGGCCTCGGCCGGGCCGAGACCCCCGTCGCGGGCCTGTACCTGGCGTCCGCGTCCGCCCATCCCGGCGGCGGCGTGCACGGCGCCTGCGGGGCCAACGCCGCCCGCGCCGCGCTCGCCCACGCCGGGCCCGCCGGCCGCGTCCTCACCCCCGCCCTGCGGGGCCTGAGCCGGCTCCTCGCGCCGTAGGTTTACCGGCGCGGGGTTTTCCTCGGCGCCGGAACATGCGACCTTGTCAGGACGACGCGGGTGGCGGCCACCCGGCGACCGGCAGCGGAGCGTGAGGCATGCGGATTCGCGACATCCTTCGACGGAAAGGGGACGCGGTGGCCACGGTGCGGCCCGACGCCACCGTGCGGCACCTGCTCGCCGTCCTGGCGGAGCACAACATCGGGGCGGTGGTCGTCTCCCCGGACGGCACGTCGATCTCCGGCATCGTGTCCGAGCGCGACGTCGTGCGCAGGCTGCACGACCGCGGCGCGGCCCTGCTGGACCGTCCCGTCACCGAGATCATGACCGCGGAGGTCCGCAGCTGCGGCCCCGGCGACAAGGTCGAGGACCTGCGCCGCACCATGACCGAGCACCGGTTCCGGCACGTGCCCGTCGTCGAGGACGGCCGGCTCGCCGGGATCGTCAGCATCGGCGACGTCGTCAAGAGCGCCATCGACGAGCTGGAGAACGAGCGCGAGCACCTGGTCGGCTACATCCAGAACGTCCCCTGACGCCCGCCGACGGGCGGGGGCGCGGTCACACGTAGGCGGGCAGCGTCCGGGCCGCCGGGGCCGCCATGACCTCCCGGTGGGCCACGGCGAGGCGCTCGACGGCCGTGCGCAGCGCGTCCGGCGGCAGCACGTACGGCAGCCGGACGTAGTCCTCCAGGACGCCGTCCGCGCCGAACACCGGCCCGGCGACGACCCGGACGCCGAGCCGCTCGGCCGCCTCCGCCAGCGCCGTCGCGACGGGCGCGCCGATCCGCGCCCACAGCGACATGCCGCCGGCGGGCAGCCGGAACTCCCAGCCGGGCAGCAGCTCGCGCAGCGCCCCGGCGAGCGCGTCCCGGCCGCGCAGCAGGGTCCGCGCGCGCTCGGCGCGGACCTCCTCCACCCGCAGCAGCAGTTCCCGGACGATCAGCTGGTCGAGCACCGGGCTGGCCATGTCGAACGGCTCCCGGGCCAGCACGAGGCGGCGCGCCAGCGGCGCGGTCGTACGGACCCAGCCGATGCGCAGCCCGCCCCACAGCAGCTTGGAAGCCGACCCGATGGTGATGACGCGGCCGCCGCCGTCGTAGGCGGCCAGCGGCGCCTCGCGCGGCGCGTCCAGGTCGTGGGCGAGGTCGGCGAACGTCTCGTCGGCGACGAGGAAGGCGTCGGCGCGGCGCGCGGCGTCGACGAGCGCGGCCCGGTCCGCGGCCGGCATCAGGTACCCGGTCGGGTTGTGGAAGTCGGGGACGGTGTAGGCCATCCGGACGGCGGCCTGCCGCATCGCGCCCGCCGCGAGCTCGATGTCCCAGCCCTCGTTCACGCCGACCGGGACGAGCCGGGCGCCGCGGCGGCGCAGCGCGCCGAGCGCGTGCGGGTAGGTGGGGCGCTCGACCATGACGGCGTCGCCCGGCTCCACCAGCAGCTGCGACAGCAGCGTGAACGCGTGCTGGGCGCCGGTGGTGACGACGATCTGGTCGGCGCGGGTCGGGACGCCGCGCGCGGTGTACCCGGCGGCGACGACCTCGCGCAGCCCGGCCAGCCCGGCGGGCTCGTAGCCGGGCCCCGAGCTGTAGCGGGGCAGCTCGGCGACGGCGGCGGCGACGGCCTCCTCGAAGATCGCCGGGGCGCCGGGGGTGGCGCAGCCGAGGTCGATGAAGGACCCGTCGTCCGGCACCGGGTACGCCTTGCCGTACAGCCCGCCGGGGGGCGCGTCGGCGCGCCGCTCGACCGCCGACATCCGCACCGGGGGCAGCGCCGTCCAGCTTCCCGCGCCCTGCCGGCTCTCGATGTAGCCCTCCTCGCGGAGCCGGTCGTAGGCGGTCGTCACGGTGGTGCGGCTGACGCCGAGGGCGGCGGCGAGGTCGCGTTCGGCGGGCAGCCGGGTGCGCAGGGCCAGCCGCCCGTCCAGGACGAGGGCGCGCACCGACCGGGCCAGCGCGGCGTAGACGGGGCGGTCCCGCGAGACGTCCCCCAGCAGCCGGGCCAGGTGCGGGCCGCTCACATAGCGGGTGCTCATACAAGCCACTTTCGCATAATTGGCCCTACAAGTACCAGTCCACTTCACGCCAGAGTGGGTCCGGAAGATGGCCACTCATGGTGTTGGAGGCGGATAATGGCCTTGATGGCGCGACGGCTCGTGCAGCTCTACGTTGGATTGGCCTTGTACGGGCTCGGGATCGCCCTCCAGGTGTCGTCCGGCCTCGGGAACGATCCATGGGACGTCTTCCACCAGGGGCTCTCCCGCCGCTTCGGACTGTCGATCGGCGCGTGGATCATCATCGCGGGCGCGGTGGTGATGCTCGCCTGGATCCCGCTGCGGCAGCGGCCCGGGATCGGGACGATCAGCAACGTCGTCCTCGTCGGCGTGTTCGCCGACCTGTTCCTGTGGCTGCTGCCCGCCCCGGACGCGCTCGCGTTCCGCTGGGGGTTCCTCGTCGTCGCGGTGCTCGTCGGCGGCGTGGCGACCGGCTGCTACATCGGCGCGGGCCTCGGCCCCGGCCCGCGCGACGGGCTGATGACCGGGATCGCCGCGCGCGGCCACTCCCTCCGCGTGGTCCGGACCGGGATCGAGCTGGCCGTGCTCGCCGCCGGCTGGCTGCTCGGCGGCACCGTCGGCCTCGGGACGGTGCTGTACGCGCTGGCGATCGGCCCGCTGACGCACGTGTTCCTGCCGATGCTGACGGTGAAGGCCCCGGCGGCGGAACCCGCGCCCGAGCCGGAGCCGGCCCCCGCCTAGCGGGCGAACAGGCGGACTGCCTGCTCCGCAGCGGCGGCCAGCAGCGGCGCGGCGTCCGCCTTCAGCTCCGCCAGGGTGCGGGGCCCGTCGGCGAGGCTGAACGCGGCGGTGAGGCCGAGCGCGTGCAGCTCGTCCAGGGGCCCGGCGACGCCGCCGGCCAGGGCCAGGCAGGGGACGCCGCGGTCGCGCGCGAGCGCGGCGACGGCGGAGACGACCTTGCCGCCGGCGCTCTGCCCGTCGACCCGGCCCTCGCCGGTGACGACCAGG
>NZ_JBFARO010000237.1:0-4841 GCF_040677125.1 Actinomadura sp. NPDC049382 | reverse complement strand
GGCCGGCGGGGCCGGTTCGGCGGGCGGCTCGGGAACCTCGGGCGGCGGCGGCTCCTCCGGCGGGGGCGGCGGTTCCTCCGGCGGCGCGGGCGGTACCTGCGGCGGCGGAGGGGCCGGGGTCTGCGGCGGAGGCGGCGGAGGCGGCGGGGGCTGGTGCGGCTCGCAGGGCGAGCCGCCCAGGCCGGCGCCGGGGCCGATCTCGATGTCGATGCACACGCTGATGATCGGGTGCGGGGTCGGGTCGGCGAGCGCGGCGGCGGGGAAGGCGAGCGCGCCCGCGACCGCGGCGGGCAGCACGGCCGGCAGCGCGGCGGGCCGGAACGGCAGCGGGCGCATGTCAGCCGCCCGCCCCGACGCGCTGCAGTTCGGCCTGCAGGTGCGTGAACGCCTCCGGGCCGACGGCGAGGGCGCCGCTGAAGACATGGGAGATGTCGACGGTCAGGTAGGCCCCGGCGGCCAGCAGCGCCGCCATGATCGACAGCGGGACGAGCGTGGCGCCGCGCGGGCGGGCGCCCGACAGGAACGGCAGCAGCAGGACCGCGACGCCGGTCAGCAGCGTCATCGCCAGCAGCCCGGCGGGCGGGGTGGTGCGCGCGTCGGCTCCGCGCTGGTTGCGGGCGCCGGAGATCTCGCTGAGGTGGTCGAGCACGGCGTTGCGGGCGTCCTTCAGCTCGTCGGACTCGGCCTTGACGGCGATGACGTAGCGGCGCAGGTCGTCCAGGTCGCGCTGGCCGTCGGAGCTGAGGCGGCCGTGCTCCATCAGCCGCCACTCGGGGCCGCGGACCAGCGCGACGTACCGGCTCAGCTCCGCCTGGACGTGCCGCGCGTCGGGCGCGGGGAGCCGGCTCGCGGCCCAGTACGCCTCGGAGATCGCCTGGCTCTCGGCGTAGGTGTTGGAGCGCGCCGCGTCGGCGGTCGTCCACGGCACCACGATGGCGATGGCGAAGGCCAGCAGGAACAGCGCCGAGAGCATCGCCCCGGTGTGCGCGGTGGTGGGGCCGTCGGGGTCGGGGTCGTCCACGCCCTTCAGGCGGCGGACGAGCCGGCTCGCCACGAGCACCACGCCGATCGCGCAGGCCGCGGCCGCACAGTAAAGGATCATGCCACTCCCGCGTTGGGCTGTTATCACTGAGGGTGAGTTTAATTTCACGTACGGTCGTTACCGGTGGGTTCGCCACTGACCGTCACCTGAAGGTGACATGACCGTCCGGACAGGGAAGGTGATCGGTACGGGCGCGGCCAGGTCGGAGGAATCTGCCGCGACTTCTTGTGAAATACGCTGTTCATGCCGGAAGATCTCCCGTAGAGCACCCGGTATGAAGGACGATTGTTCGGACCGGCCTGAGAGGGGCGGCTGCGTGAGGGGAGACGGCGATGGCGCCGCAGGGAAAGCTGGACCTCGACCCGGAGGCGGTGCGCACCGCCCGGCGGCTCGCCGCCCGCGCCGCGGAACCGATCATCGAGATGGCGCGCTCCCACACCACCGTCTCGGTTGAGCGGGCGCTGCTGCGCCTGGCCGGCCTCGCCGGCGCCGACGAGGGCGGGCGGCCGTGGGCCAACCACCTCGCCGACGCCGTCCGCGACCAGGTCGGCCTGGAGCACGGCCTCGCGCTCCCGGTCTGGGACGCGCTGCTGAGCGGCCCGCACGGCTCCCTGCGCGACCTCGCCCAGGCCGCCGCCGCGGGCCGGGTGTCGTTCCGGCTCCCGGCCGGCACCGACGCCGACCACGCCCGCAAGGCCGCCGCCGAGGCCGCGCGCGGCGGCATCGCCCGCATCGACCGGCGCCGCGCCGAGCGCGACCGGCTGCTGGCAGAGCTGCCCGCCCCCGACAGCGCCGACCCGCCGCAGCCGCTGGTCTACCTGATCGTCGCGACCGGCGACATCTACGAGGACATCCCGCAGGCGCAGGCCGCCGCCCGCGAGGGCGCCGACGTCGTCGCGGTGATCCGCTCCACCGGCCAGTCGCTGCTGGACTTCGTCCCCGAGGGCGCCACCCGCGAGGGCTACGCCGGCACCTACGCCACCCGCGAGAACTTCCGGCTGATGCGCGCCGCGCTGGACGACGTCTCCCGCGAGCTCGGCCGCTACGTCCGGCTGACCAACTACGCCTCCGGGCTGTGCATGCCGGAGATCGCCGCGCTCGCCGGGCTGGAGCGCCTGGACATGATGCTCAACGACTGCATGTACGGCATCATCTTCCGCGACATCAACCCCCGCCGGACGTTCATCGACCAGCGGTTCTCCCGGCAGGTCCACGCCCGCGCCGGCATCGTCATCAACACCGGCGAGGACAACTACCTCACCACCGCCGACGCCGTCGACGCCGCGCACACCGTGGTCGTCAGCCAGCTGCTCAACGAGCGGTTCGGGCACGAGGCCGGCCTCTCCGACGCCCAGCTCGGCCTCGGCCACGCCTTCGAGATCGACCCGGCGGTGCCCGAGTCGTTCCGGCTGGAGCTCGCGCACGCCCAGCTCGTCCGGGAGCTGTTCCCCGGCGCGCCGCTGAAGTACATGCCGCCCACCAAGCACATGACGGGCAACATCTTCGCCGGCTACCTGCTGGACGCCTTCTTCAACCTCGCCGGCGTGATGACCGGCCAGTCGATCATCCTGATCGGGATGATGACCGAGGGCATCCACACCCCGTGGCTGTCGGACCGCGACCTCGCGCTGGAGAACGTCCGCTACGTCCGCGACGCCTGCGGAAGCCTCGCCGAGGACTTCGTGCCCCGCCCGGACGGGTTGATCGTCCAGCGCGCCCGGCAGGTGCTGGCGGAGTCGGTGGACCTGCTCGAGCGCATCGCCGACGACGGGCTCCTCAACGCGATCGCCGAGGGCACCTTCGGCGTCACCCGCCGCCCGCCCGACGGCGGCAAGGGCCTGGACGGCGTCGTCCCCCGCGCCGACGGCTACTTCAACCCCGCCATCGACATCCTCGACACCGAGGACCCGCACGCCGGCAGCGCCGCCGGCGCGGCCCAGCAGGAGGTGCCCGCATGACCGTCGAGAGCCCCGGAACCGGCACGCGGGCGCCCGCCGAGCCCGCCGACACCCGCCAGGTCATCCGCCCCTACGGCGACACCACCGGCGACGGCATGGTGCAGATGTCGTTCACCCTGCCCGTCCCCGCCGGCAAGCGCGCCGAGGCCGCCGCCCTGCAGCTCGCCGGGAAGATGGGCCTGGACCCCGCCAGCGTCGTGCACGCCAAGCCGATGGGGCCCGACTTCACCTTCTTCATCGTGTACGGCAAGGTCCGGCACCTGATCGACTACGCGTCCATCCCGGCCCCGGAGGAGCGCGCCTACCCGCTGCTGACCTCGCAGGAGGTGAACCTGGCGATCCGCGGCGCGCTGAACCGGCGGCTGGTGGTCGTCGGCGCCTGCATCGGCACCGACGCCCACACCGTCGGCATCGACGCGATCCTGAACGTCAAGGGGTTCGCGGGGGAGAAGGGCCTAGAGTACTACCGGGAGATCCAGGTCGTGAACATGGGCGCCCAGGTCACCGTCGAGGAGCTGGTGGAGCGCGCCAAGGCCGAGAACGCCGACGCCGTCCTGGTGTCGCAGGTCGTCACCCAGCGCAACGCGCACCTGCACAACACCAAGCAGATGGCCGCCGCGTTCCACGCCGAGTACCCGACCGCCGTGGCCGGCGGGGTGGGGCGGCCGCTGCTGGTGGTCGGCGGCCCCCGCTTCGACACCGTCACCGAGGCCGACCTCGGCGTCGACCGGATCTTCGGCAAGGGCACCACGCCCGCCGAGGTCGCCAGCTACCTCGTCCACGCCCTGCTGCCCGACCAGCCGGCCGCCCGCGGCGGAGACGGCCGCGGAGACGGCCCCGACCACGGAGACGACGATGAGTGATCCGCGCGAGGGGACGACCGTCACCCACCGCCGCTACGTCCCCTACTCCCACGCCCACTACGCCGGCGACCTGGTCGACGGCGCCTACGTCCTCGGGCTGTTCGGCGACGCGGCCACCGAGCTGTGCGTCCGCACCGACGGCGACGAGGGCCTGTTCGCCTCCTACTCCGACGTCCAGTTCCGCGCCCCGGTCAAGGCCGGGGACGTGCTGGAGACCACGGCCGTGCTGGTCCGCGCCGGCACCCGCAGCCGCGTGATGGAGTTCGAGGCGCGCGTGGTGTGCCGGGGCCGCCCCGACAAGGGCGAGTCGGCCGCCGAGGCGCTGGCGGAGCCGATCGTGGCGGTCACCGCGACCGGCACGGTGGTGGTCGCCGCGCCCGGCGGCTGACCCCCGCCCCCGGCGGGTTCCGCCACGCCGCTCGCGGCGATCTTCGCAGCCGATTTCGCGGACGGCTGATCATGTCTCTGACCTGCGGCGACGCGAGTCCCCGCAGAACATGCGGCGGTTGACATGAGGCCGGAAGCCGGTAGTTTTGCTGCAGTCCAGCACGGGACTCACCGATCGGCCGCCCGAGGCGCCGCCGGGCATCGCACCACGACGGGGACGGGGACCACGCGAGTGGTCCGGTTTCGTGTCCGCCTCAGCCAGTGCGGTGCTCCGGGAGCGGGCCCGGGCGGAGCCGCCCGATCGCGCGGGGGGGTTGGACCCGGGAAGGGCCCGGACATCCAGTAGAAAACGGAGGCTCGCTCTCACCGCCTGTGGGACGGCTCCGGCCCGACGGATGTCGCGGGCCCTCTTCCGTGTCCGCACGCCACCGGCCTCTCCGGTCCGCGGCCCCCCGCCCCCCCGGCGGCGCGGGCGCGGTCGCCGCGGCCGCCCGCGCCCGGTAGCGTTCCGGGAAGGGAACGAGCGAACGAGGTGGGTACGTGGCCCAGGAGACCCTGCGCGACCGGTCGCCGGCCGGGGGCCCCGGCGGG
>NZ_JBFARO010000236.1:0-4880 GCF_040677125.1 Actinomadura sp. NPDC049382 | reverse complement strand
GTCGGTGAACTTCGACGTCTCGGTGTTCGAGCTGCTGACCACCCTGTCCACCGGCGGCACGGCCGAGGTGGTGCCGAACATGCTCGCGCTCGCGGCGCCGCCCTGCGCGGGCCCCTCCACGGCGCCCTTGGACTTGCCGCGCCCGGCGGCCTTGCGCCCGCCGTCCCCGGCGGCCCGGCCCGCGCCCGCGGCGCCGGCCTCCTCGCCGCCCGCGCGGCGGCTCAGCATCGCGCCCGAGGTCAGGTAGAGCAGGACGGCCAGGCCCGCCACCCCGACGCCCGCCCACTTCACCGGGCTGAACGCCAGGTCGACGAAGAACTCCGTCACCCCCGTCATCGCCGCCGCCAGCGGCACCAGGGACAGCGCCGCGCCGCGCAGGCCGGTGCCCGCGCCGCGGCGGCGGTAGGCGCCATAACTGATCACCAGACCGACCAGGGTCACCCCGAGGCTGATCGCGAAAATGGCTGCGTCGCTCATGCCGGCCCCTCATTCCGAACGGTGGTCCTCCCTCCCATCGTCACACGCGGGACGGCGGTACCGCTCCTCCCGGCGGACGGTTCCCGGCCTGGTCGGCCTCCTCCTCCGGCGGGAGCCCGGTCCTGCGGAACGCTCCCCCGGAGGCAGCCCTCGGGTACCGGTCGGGCGTGCGCCGGCCGGCGGACATCAGCCGACCGGCGGACGTCACCCGGCGGGCGGCGGGCGGGGCGCGTGTCAGCCGGGCGCGGGCTCGCCGGCCGCCAGGGCGCGCAGCAGGTCCACGTCGACCTCGCGCAGCGAGGCGACCACGGTGCGGCCCGGAGCGGGCGGGATCGGCAGGACGCCCGGGACGGCGATGGTGGCGCAGCCCGCCGCCTCCCCCGCCGCGACCCCGTTCGGGGAGTCCTCCAGGACGACGCAGCGGGCCGGGTCGGCGCCGAGGCGCGCGGCGGCCGTCAGGTACGGCTCGGGGTCGGGCTTGGTGCGGGCGACCTCGTCGCCGGCGACGCTCAGCGCGAAGTGCTCGCGGCCGATCGCGTCCAGCACCGGCTCGATCAGCCGCCGGTGGCTGGAGGACACCAGCGCCGCCGGGACGCCCGCCGCGCGGACCGCGGCGAGCAGCTCCTTGGCGCCGGGCATCATCGGGACGCAGGCGGTGAGGCGCTCGGCCATGCCGTCCAGCATCCGCCGGGCGATCTCCGCCGGGTCGGCGGCCGCGCCGGTCAGCTCCAGCATGTAGTCGACGGCGATGGCGATGGAGCCGCCGACGAGCCGCTCCTGGTGGGCGGGGCTCCACTCGCCGCCGAGCCACGCCATGACCTCCGTCTCGACCTCCAGCCAGACGTGCTCGGAGTCGATGAGGAGGCCGTCCATGTCGAACATCACGGCCTGCAGGCCGCCGCGGTCTCCTGCGCTCATGCGCGCCGTCCCGGATGCGGGGGACGCGAGATGGGGGTGCTCATGTATCCCCACCATAACCGCGTGATCGCGGGCGCCGTCCGGCCCCCTCACCGGCCGCTTTTGGACGAGGTGTGCAAGGAGACGGTGACGGATGGGTCACCGGCCCGATACCGTGCCTGCAGTGACTACCAACGGGTAAGGAACGGCATGAGCGCGTACCGCATCATCCTCGTCGGCACCGACGGCTCGGACTCCTCGTTCCGCGCGGTGGACCGCGCCGCGCAGCTGGCCGCCGCCACCGGCGCCACCCTCCTGCTGGCCTCCGCCTACAGCCCCATGCCCGAGCGGGAGCGCGCCAGCGCCGCCGACCGGCTCGGGGACCTGGCGTACAAGGTGCAGGGCTCGACGCCCGCCGACGACGCGCTGCGGGCGGCGCGCGAGCGCGCGGTCGCGGCCGGCGCGCTCGACATCGACCAGGTCGCGGTGGAGGGCGACGCCGTCGACGTCATCTCCAAGCTCGCCAAGGAGCGCGGCGCCGAGCTGGTCGTGATCGGCAACCGGGGCCTGAACAGCCTCGCGGGCCGGATCCTCGGGTCGGTCCCGGCGAACCTGTCGCACCGGGCGCCCTGCGACGTGCTGATCGTGCACACCACCGACGGCAAGTGACCCCCCGGCCGGCCCCCGCCGCGCGCCCCGCCTCCGCCCCGGGTACCCCCGGGAGTTCCGCCGCGGGCGTACAGGGCGGGGGTCTGGCTCTCGGGGGGTGGGGTAGGTCACTGTCAGGACGTAGGCTGACAGCCACCGATCATGAGCGGGGCCCCCGACCCCGGGAATGACGGCCCCCGTCGGTGACGCTGTACCTGGGCGTCGGAAGGAGGCAGCGCGTGGTCGAGCTCGAAAGCGTGCCGGAACTCGTCGATCCGGTGCTCGTGGCCGCCTTTGAGGGGTGGAACGACGCCGGGGAGGCCGCCAGCGGGGTGATCGCGCATCTGGAGTCGACCTGGGAAGCGGTGCCGATCGCCGAGCTCGATCCCGACGACTACTACGACTTCCAGGTCACCCGCCCGATCGTGGAGATGACCGACGGCGAGACCCGCGGCATCACCTGGCCGACGACCCGGGTGTCGTGGGCGCGGCTGCCGAACGGCAAGGACGTCGTCCTGCTGCACGGGATCGAGCCGAACATGCGGTGGCGGTCGTTCTGCCGCGAGCTGGTCGGGCTGATGCTGGAGCTGCGGATCGGCAACGTCGTGCTGCTGGGCGCGCTGCTGGCCGACGCGCCGCACACCCGCCCGGTCCCGGTGACCGGCGCGGCGTCGGAGGCGGGGCTGGTCAGCACCCTGCACCTGGAGCCCGCCCGCTACGAGGGGCCGACCGGCATCCTCGGCGTGCTGCAGGACGCGTGCGCCAAGGCCGACCTCGACACCGTGTCGCTGTGGGCGGCGGTCCCGCACTACGTCGCGCAGCCGCCGTCGCCGAAGGCGACGCTCGCGCTGCTGCGCCGCGTCGAGGACCTCCTCGACGTCACCGTCCCGCTCGGCGAGCTGCCCGAGGAGGCGCGCGCCTGGGAGCACGGCGTCAACGAGCTCGCCGAGGAGGACTCCGAGGTCGCCGAGTACGTCCGGACGCTGGAGGAGCAGAAGGACGCCACCGAGCTGCCGGAGGCGAGCGGCGACGCGATCGCCCGCGAGTTCGAGCGCTACCTGCGGCGCCGCGACCCCGGGCGCGGGCCGGGCTAGCGGACGGCCGGGCGGATGCCTGGCGGCGGGCGGATGCCGGGCGGCGGGCCGCGGGGTTACACTCGGTCGCGTCCCGCCGTCGGCGATGGCCCGCGCACGCCGCCAAGTGCGCCGATCATGATCTTCTTCTTCCCGGAGGGCGGTGGCGCCCGGCGCCGGTGAGCCGCCGGACCGCCGGCCCGGCGATCCGGGTCCGCGCCCCGCGCGAGCTGCGCCGGCAGCGCCGCCGCCACGCCCACTCCTGCTGGGACCACCTCCTCGCCGCGCCGCTGTGGCCGCTGCACGGCGCCAACCTCGGGACGCTGCTGCGGACCTGCGACGCGGTCGGCGCGTGCCTGGCCGTCCCCCGGTTCCCCTGGGTGCCGGAGGCCCTCGAACGCGGCAACACGCTGCGGCGGCCCGCCTGCGTCCACTGGGTGAACGACCCGCTCGGGTGGCTGCGGCACCAGCGCGAGGCCGGTTCGCGGGTCGTCGGGGTCGAGCTGGCGGACGAGGCGGTCCGGCTCGCGGACCTGCCCGCCGCCCGCGTCCGGACGGTCGCCGTGCTGGGCCACGAGCAGACCGGCATCCCCGCGGAGGCGGTCGACCTGCTCGACCTCGCCGTGGAGATCCCTATGGTGGGACATGGCAGCAGCTTGAACGTGGCCGTCGCCGGCTCGCTCGTCCTCTATAGGCTGGCGGGCCTGCTGTGATGGGCGGCCATCACCGACCGGACCGGAGGGAGCGCAGGTTTGCCGGAGGCCCAGCCGCTGCGTCCGCACGACCCGGTCCGCCTCGGCCGCTACGAGCTCCTCGGGCGGCTCGGGGCCGGCGCCCAGGGCACGGTGTTCCTCGCGGAGGGCGCCGGCGGGGAGCGGGTGGCGGTCAAGCTCCTGCAGGTCCAGTTCGACGACGACGCCACCGCGCGGGCCCGGTTCGTCCGCGAGGCGGAGGCGGCCAAGCAGGTCGCCCGGTTCTGCACCGCGCAGCTCCTGGACGCCGAGGTCGCCGGGGACACCCCGTACCTGGTCAGCGAGTACGTCCCCGGTGAGGCGCTGAACCGCGCCGTCGCGCGGGACGGGCCGCTGGCCGGCGGGGCGCTGGACCGGCTCGCCGTCAGCACCGCGAGCGCGCTGACGGCGATCCACCGCGCGGGCGTCGTGCACCGCGACCTCAAGCCGCACAACGTGCTGCTCGGCCCGGACGGGCCCCGCGTGATCGACTTCGGGCTGTCGCGGGTGCTGGACGCGGCGAGCGCCGTGAGCAGCCGCGCCGTCGGGACGCCCGCGTACATGGCGCCCGAGCAGGTGTCCGGCGGGAGCGTCGGCGCCGCCGCGGACGTGTTCGGCTGGGGCGCGACGATGACGTTCGCCGCGACGGGGCGGCCCCCGTTCGGGTCCGACTCCATCCCGGCGGTGATGTACCGGGTCCTGCACCACGATCCCGACCTCGGCGGACTGGACGGGGAGCTGGGCGCGCTGGTCGCGGCGGCGCTGGCGAAGGACCCGGCGCGGCGGCCGACGGCGGCGCAGCTGCTGCTGCTTCTCGTCGGCCACGACGACGCCTTCGACGTCGCCGCCGCGTCCGCCGCCTCGGAAGGCGGCACGGACGGCGGCACGGCCAGCGGCACGGACGGCATCGTGGACGGCGTTCCGGCCGTCGCCGGCGTCCTGCCCGCTGAGCCCGCGGCGGGGCCACGGGGTGCGCGCGTTCGCGGCCTGCGGTTTCGAGGGCGACCACACCGCGGTCCGGCGCGCCATGGCCTGGCTCATGCGGCCGGAACTC
>NZ_JBFARO010000235.1:0-4895 GCF_040677125.1 Actinomadura sp. NPDC049382 | reverse complement strand
TCGTCCTCGGCCCGGGGCAGCGGCCCGCGGCGGCGACCGGGCGGGGCGACCGGGGAGCGCACCATCACTGACCGTCGAAGAGCCGGAGGCGGTGGCCGACATGGCTGATGGTGGAGTAGGCCAGCAGCCGCTTGACGTGGTGCTGCAGCACGCACATCACGGCGCCCAGTAGCGCGGCGGCGGCGCCGAGGACGGCGATGCCGCGCAGCGGGACCAGCCCCGCGAACACCGCCCAGTACGTCCGCGCCACCCCGTACACGCCGAGTTCGACCATGACGCCGGAGAACAGCACGCACACGGGGGTGGGCGCGACGGCGTGGGCGTCGGCGAGCCAGAAGTGGAAGGGGACGGCGGCGGCCTTGACCAGGTAGCCGGTGCAGACCAGCACGAACGCGGCCGTGACGAGCGCCCCGCCCCGAACCCGCGCCCGCGTCGCCGCCGGCGCCGGACAGGTGGCGTCCGATGGCGGCCAGGCCCAGCTGCCCGGTGCGCCCGTACAGCAGCGCGATCCCGGCCAGGGACAGGTAGGCGCCGATGGACTGGACGATCCCGAAGTTCAGGGCGCCGTGCACGGTCGCGGGCTCCTCCGCCCGGTACCCGGTGAGCGCGAACGCCACCACGCTCATCAGCTCGAAGAACACGAACGCGTCGAACAGGTCCCCGGTGTAGACGAACCCGCACATCGACGCCAGGAACAGCAGCACCAGCGCGTGGAAGATCGCCTGGATCTCGGTGAAGTACCGCCAGGAGAACGCCAGCGCGGCCAGGGTGAGGGCGGCGGTGACGCAGGCCAGCCCGGCGGCGAGGGGGTCGGCGGCCAGGGGGATGCCGACGCCGGTGCTGGGCCCCCATCCGCCGAGCCAGGCGACCTGGGGGGCGCGGCCGGAGCGGGCGAGGGTGAGCGCGGTCAGGGCGGTGACGGCGGCCGCGGCCGCCAGCGCGGTCGCGTCCACGGCGGGCCGCGGCAGCCACCGCCCGGCGCCGGCGAGCACCGCCGCGGCCAGCACCGGCAGCGCGACGGCGGCCTGCAACGCGACCGCGGTGGAGGGGATCACGATTCCAGCGAGCGCAGCGCGTCGGGGTCCAGGGTGCCGCGCCGCTTGGCGACCTGCACGGCCAGGGCCAGCAGCAGCGCGGTGACGGTGGCGCCGACGACGATGTCGGTGAGGGCCATGGCCTGCACGACGGGGTCGGTGACGGGCGGCCCGGCGGGCGGCGGCGGCCGGTCGGAGAACACCGGCGCGGTGGCGCCGTAGCGGTGCCCGACGGCCAGCAGCAGCACGTAGGTGCCGGACTGGGTGACCGACAGGCACACCACGGCGTGAATCAGGTCGCGGCTGGTGACGATCCCGTACACGCCGGCGAGCATGATCCACCCGGCGGTCAGATAGGGCAGGACGCTCATGCGGGCCCCTCCCGCGTCCGGGCGGCGCCGTGGACGAGCAGCGCCTGGTCGAAGAACTTGGCGACGAGCACGACCAGGGCGCAGCCGACCTCGGCGCCGACGGCGCCGTTGAGGGCGGGGACGCGGCCGGTCGCGGCCTGCCCGGCGGCGGCCAGGGCCAGCAGCGTGAACGCGGCGGCCGCCGCTGCCTCGGCGGACTCCAGCACCGGGACCGGGCGCAGCCGCCGCAGCGCCGGGTAGTCCCCGGCCAGGTAGAGCAGGTGGACGGCGGTGCCGAGGACGACGCCGCCCTGGAATCCGCCGCCGGGGGACTGGTGGCCGTGCGCGACGATGTAGACCCCGGCGACCAGGGTCAGGGGCAGCAGCAGGCACCCGGTGACGCGCAGCGCGTCCGGGACCTCGGCGGGCCCGTGCCGGTGCGCGGCGCCGCGCCGCTCCCCGGCGACGGCGCGCAGCAGCACGACGGCGCCGAGCGCCGCCGCCAGCAGGATCAGCTCCTCCCCGAGGGTGTCGAAGGCGCGCTGGTCGAAGGTGACCGACGCGACGGCGTTGGGGGTGCCCTGCCGGACGGCCTCCCGGACGGCGCGGTCGGCGTAGGGGTGCGACGCGCCGCCGAACGCGGGCAGGCCGAGGACCCCGGCGGTGAACAGCGCGAAGGTCCCGGCGGCGCCGCCGGCGAACAGCAGGAGGCGGGCGCGGGGCGTCACCGGCGCGCCTCCCGCCCGTCCCCGGCCCCCTCACCGCCACCGCCGTCGCTGTGGTCGCGGCGGTGGCGGCGGGCGGCGTGCAGGGCCAGCACCACGATGAGCGGCAGCAGGACCGTCCCGACGCCCAGCTGCGACATCGCGACGTCGGGCGCCTGCAGGATCAGGAACAGCAGCCCCAGCGTCGCCCCGTACCCCGACAGCACGATCGCCTGCCGGACGGGGTCGCGGGTCAGCACGACGGCGGTGGCCATCGCGGCGGTCAGCGCGAGCGCCGCGGTGATGAGCGCGTCGGCGAGCGGCCCCGACAGCGCGTCCGCGGCGACGGTGGTCAGGGCGGCGGTGGTCACGGCTGCTTCACTCCCTTTCACTCCCTTCCGGCGAGGTGGTGGCGCGGTCGGCGGCCTGCCCGGCGGTGATGACGGCGGGCGGCCCGGTCGCGGTCAGCAGCACCGCGATCGCGGCGAGCTTGGCGACGTCGTGCCAGGACGACCAGGGCCGCAGCGCCACCCCGGCGATCAGCAGCGGCGAGGCCAGCGCGGTGACCGGCGCGACCGCGTGCAGCCGCGCCGCGGCGCCGCGGGTGAGGGGCAGCCGCAGCCCGGCGGCCACCGCGACCGCGGCGCCGGCCCAGGTCAGCGCGTCGGCGAGCAGGTCCAGGCTCATCACGGCTCCCGAGGGCTCACAGGGTCCGGTTCAGGAACCGGGCGAACACCAGCGACCCGGCGAACGACAGCAGGGCCAGCACCAGCGCCACGTCCAGGTAGGCGGGGCGGCCGTAGGCGGCGGCCAGCAGCACCAGCACCAGGGTGACCAGCGGCCCGGTGACGATGAGCCCGGCGAGCCGCGTCGCGGGACGCCCGCGCAGCGTGCCCAGCAGCGCCGGCGCGAGACCGCCGAGCATGAGCACCAGCGCGGGGACCGCAGTGCCGGCGGCGCCGCCCGTCACGACGCGCCGCCGCCGCGTCCGGGACCGATGAGCCCGGCCGCGCGCAGGCTCCGCTCGAAGGGCGACGGCCCCCGCGCCAGGCGGTGGACCCGCACGATGCCCCGCCCGGGGTCGACGCCGCCGACATAGGAGGCGGGAGAGGCCGACAGCAGCAGCGCCGCGGCGCCGAGCCCGGCAGGACCGGGCACTGCGGGACCGGGCACTGCGGGCAGTTCCGTCCAGTGCCCGCCGGACGCGCCGCGCACGGTGATCCGGGCGGTGTCGGCGACCACCTGGACGGGCAGCCGCGCCAGCGCCGCCGCGACCCGGCCCGCAGCCGGCGCGGCCCGCGGGCCCCGCTCACCGCCGCCGTTGAGCAGGGCGGGGCGCGCGGCGACCGCGGCGGCGGCGCCGGCCGCTGCCGCCGCCGCCGCGACCGCGACCTCCGTCGGGGAGATCGCCGGCACCAGCCCGAGGTAGACCGCCATCAGCGCCGTCCACCAGGCCAGCGGCTCGGCGGCCCGGCGGACGCCGCCGGGCGCATGGGGGAGTGTTGGGGCGGACATGACCTCCGCCATACCCGGACCGACGATTCCAACCGTCCCGCCCGGGCGCCGGGCCCCGCGCGGCGCCGATGTTTGGCGGGTTCCGCCGGGGTAGGGCGCGCTAAGCGCAGGCACGGCGAAACCCAGTGGCGCAGGGGAGGCGTGGATGACCAGGTACGGGTACTTCCTGGCGACCGAGGAGCACCAGCCCGCCGAGCTGATCCGGCAGGCGCGGATGGCCGAGGAGGCCGGGTTCGAGGCCCTGTGGATCTCCGACCACTTCCACCCGTGGCTGGACGAGCAGGGCCAGGCGCCGTTCGCCTGGTCGGTGATCGGCGCGCTGTCGCAGGTGACGTCGCTGCCGATCGGGACCGCGGTGACGTGCCCGCTGGTGCGCACCCACCCGGCGATCGTGGCGCAGGCGGCGGCGACGAGCGCGGTGCTGACCGGCGGCCGGTTCACCCTCGGCGTCGGGACGGGCGAGTTCCTCAACGAGCACATCCTCGACTCGCGGTGGCCGCCCGCCGCCGAGCGGCTGGAGATGCTGGAGGAGGCCGTCGAGCTGATCCGCCGGCTGTTCACCGGCACGCTCGTCACCCACCGCGGCGAGCACTACCGGCTGGACACCGCGCGGCTGTACACGCTGCCGGACGAGCCGCCCCCGATCCACATGTCCGGGTTCGGCGCCAAGGCGGCGACGCTGGCCGGGCGCCTGGCCGACGGGTTCATCTGCATGATGCCCGACGCCGACCTGGTGAAGGTGTTCCGGCACGGCGGCGGCGAGGGCAAGCCGGTGCAGGGCGGGCTGAAGGCGTGCTGGGGGCCCGACGAGGCCGAGGCGCGCGAGACCGCCCGCCGGATCTGGGGCAGCGACTACCTGCCCGGCGAGGCCAACCAGCTGCTGCCGCTGCCGCGCCAGTTCCGGCAGCTGACGCAGCTGGTGACCACCGACATGGTGGCCGAGGCGGTGCCGTGCGGACCCGACCCGGCGGTGCACGAGCGGGCCCTGCGCGCCTATGCCGACGCCGGCTACGACGACGTGTTCGTCTCGCAGATCGGGCCCCGCGCCGACGGGTTCTTCGAGTTCTACGCCGGCGAGGTCCTGCCGCGCCTGCGCGGCGGCTGACCCGCCCCACGCCCACCCCGCACGACCACTGCCCAACGATTCCCCGAAGGAAGGAAGGAAGGACGATGGAAACCCCCTCGGTTCCCGGCAACGGGTCCGGACAGGTGAAGCAGAACGCGGCCCGGCTCGGCGGGAACGCCGCCGGCGCGGGCCGGTCCGCCGGCGCGGCCTGCGCGGTCGCGCCGGC
>NZ_JBFARO010000234.1:0-5059 GCF_040677125.1 Actinomadura sp. NPDC049382 | reverse complement strand
GGCAAGGGCACCTTCGTCGCCAAGCCGAAAGTCGCGCAGGAGCTCCAGCTCGTCAGCTACACCGAGGACATGCGGCACCACGGGCTGCGCCCCGACGCACGGCCCGGTGCGCCGGGCGGCGGCGGGGGGCCGGGAGGGCTGCTGGACGCCGCCGCCCCCGGGGCCGCCGCCGTGTCCGCGCTCAAACGCGACGCCGGCTCCTACACCTGGGCCGCCGCCGCCGTCGGGTCCAACACCGCCGCCGGGTACCAGCTCGCCACCGGTGAGCCGGTGATGGCCGTCGGCGGGTTCAACGGCACCGACCCCGCCCCCACCCTCGCCGGGTTCCAGAGCCTGGTCCGGCAGGGCCGGATCCACTACTTCATCGGGACCGGACGCGGCGGCGGCCCCGCCATGCGCGCTCAGAGCGGCAGCGACGCCGCCCAGAAGATCAGCGCGTGGGTCGCCGCGAACTACACCGCCACCACCGTCGGCGGCACCGTCCTGTACGACCTCGGCGGCGGGTGACCGGCGTGATGTAGTGGGAAGGGGGAACGGCACCGGCGCCCGGCGAGGCGGCGCCGGTGGGACAGCGCCGGTGAGGCAGAGGAGAGGGCCGATGGCCGACACGCTCGACGACACCGCCGTCGCGGAACGCCTGCGCGGCCTGCCCGCCTGGCAGCGCGACGGCGACGCGATCCGCAGGCGCGTGCGGGCGCCCGCGTTCCTGGCGGGGATCGACATCGTCGCCGACGTCGCCCGCGCCGCCGAGGACGCCGACCACCACCCCGACATCGACATCCGCTGGCGGACGCTGACGTTCACGCTGTCCACGCACAGCGCCGGCGGCATCACCGGCAAGGACTTCGACCTCGCCGCCGTCATCGACGAGATCGCCGCCCGGCACGGCGCGGAGTAGTCGCGCGATGGCCGTGCAGGTCGCGGTGTGCGGGCCCGGCGAGTGCACCGAACGCGAATGGGACCTGGCGTACGAGACCGGGCGTCTGCTGGCCGTGCGCGGCGCGGTCGTGGTGTGCGGCGGGCTCGGCGGGGTGATGGCCGCCGCCGCGGCCGGGGCCCGCGCCGGCGGCGGGATCACCGTCGGGGTGCTGCCGGCCGCCGACCGCGCCGCCGCCGGGCCCGACCTCACCGTCGCCGTCCCCACCGGCCTCGGGCAGGCCCGCAACAACCTCGTCGTCAACGCCGCCGACGCGGTCATCGCCGTCGGCGGGTCCTGGGGGACGCTGTCGGAGATCGCGCTGGCCATGCGCGCGGGACGGGTCCCCGTCGTGCAGCTCGGCGGGTGGCGCGTCCACGACGAGGACGGGCGGCCCGCCGGCGGGATCGTGCACGCCGCCGACCCGGCCGCCGCCGTCGACGCCACCGGCCTGTGGGACCGGCGGGACCGCTAGGGGGTCAGTGGGCGGAGAAGCCGCCGTCGACGAAGATCGACTGGCCGGTGACGTAGCCGGACGACGCCGACGCCAGGAACACCGCCGCGCCCGCGAAGTCCTCCGCCAGGCCGTTGCGGCCGGTCATGGTGCGCTCGGCGAGCGCCTTGACCTTCACCGGGTCGGCCGACAGCCGCGCGTTCAGCGGCGTCATCACGAACCCCGGGACCAGGGCGTTGGCGGTGACGCCGCGGCCCGACCACGCCTCGGCCTGCGACCGCGCCAGCGCCACCACGCCCGCCTTGGACACCCCGTAGGCGCCGCTGGTCACCGATGCGCGGAACGCCTGCTGCGAGGCGATGTGGATCAGCCGCCCGAAGCCGCGCTCGGCCATCCCCGGCCCGAACCGCTGCCCGAGCAGGAACGGCGCGTCCAGGTTCACCGCCATCGTGGCGTCCCACACGTCCGCGCCGAGCTCGTCCATCGGCGGGCGCAGGTTCACCGCCGCCGCGCTGACCAGGATGTCGGGCTCGCCGAACGCGGCCGCGGCCGCGTCGGCGGCCTCGGCGACCGCGTCCCGCGAGGCCAGGTCGGCGCTGACCGACGCCGCCTCGCACCCGTGGCCCTCGAGTTCGGCGACCGTCGCGGCCAGCTCGGCCTCCCGCCGCGCGACCACCACGACCGACGCGCCCGACCGGGCCAGCGCCACCGCGATCGCCCGGCCGATCCCGGAGCTGCCGCCGGTCACCACCGCGACCCGGCCCTCCAGCGAGAACAGCTCCGACAGGTACCCGGCAGGGGAGGTCCGCTCGTTCATGACCGCCGAGTCTACGGTTCCGGCGGCGCGCCGCCCGCCCCGTCCCCGTCCCTGGCGGTGTCTTCGTTGTTGCCGGTGTCCTCGTCGTCGGTGCGGCGGCGGTCGCGCCAGACCACGACGGCGATCACCGCGACGACGATGAACGTCGGCACGAAGAACGGCACCGCCGTGATGAGCGGGTGGGCCGCCAGGACCCCGCCGGCGGCGCTCACGCGCCCCGCTCCGCGGGCAGCAGGCGGGCGATCCGCGCGACGCCCCAGCCGAGCGCCAGGACCAGCGCCAGCGTGCACGCCAGCACCACCGCCGAGCACAGCGCCCACAGCCACCCCGGCACGTCGGTCTTCAGCTCCCGCTGCAGGATCGACCGCTCGCCCCGCACGTCCCGGGTGAACTCCGCCGGGGCGGGCAGCGCCGCCGCGCCGATCGCCGGGTCGGCGGGCAGGTAGACCGGGACGCCCGCCAGGGTCCGGCCGTCGTGCACCCGGATCAGGGTCTTCCAGTCGCCGTGCAGCGGCATCGGCGCGCTCGTCCGGTAGACGCCGTCGCGTTCGCGGACCAGGCGGTCGACGTGCAGGCCCTTGCCCTGCCAGCCGGTCACCGTCACCCACGCGGGCCCGTCGACCGCGTCGGCGGGGGAGAACTCCACGCGGGCCGAGGCGGTGCGGTGCGCGGCGTCGCCGCGGACGCCGGTGAGGGTGACGGTGGCGGTCCGTCCGGCGGGGACGTCGACGACCAGGCCGTTGGCGACCGCCGCCGACACCGCCAGGATCGCGCCGGCGAACAGCCCGCGCGCCACCGCCGGGCGCGGGGACCGGCCCGCCAGGCCCTCGGCCAGCAGTGCCCCGCACAGTCCGCCCGCGACACCGCCGACGACCGCCATCAGCATGCCCTCGGCCAGGACGTCGGGCGTCCACGGCAGCCGGAACGCCGCCTGCCCGTAGGCGTACTCGGCGCCGAACCCGGCCGTGCCGATCAGCAGCCCCGACACCGCGCCCGCCGCCAGCGGCCGCCGGGCCAGCAGCAGCGCCGCGGCCTCCACGCACAGCGCCTCGGCGACGTACAGCGGCACCGCCGCCCACAGCTCGCCGATCACCCCGGCGACCACGACCGACACCCCGCCCCGCACCAGCATGTAGAACGCGACGGCCAGGACGGCGGCGCCGCGCCCGGCCCACAGCCGCACCGCGACCAGCGCGCAGCCCGCCGCCAGCGCGATCAGCAGCGGCTGGTGGACGAGCCGGAACTGCGGCACCCCGAAGTCGTACTCGGCCTGGAACACCGACAGCCCGATCAGCAGCCCGCCGCCGAGCATGCAGCGGCGCGCGTAGCGGACCCAGCCGGGCGGGCCGGCGGCGTCGGGGAGGGCGCGGCGGCCCTCCCGCTCCAGGATCATCATCGCCACCAGCGACAGCCCGGCCCCGCCGATCAGCATCAGGTGGGTCGGGCCCCACAGCGTGACGTCCTGCCCGAAGATGCGGTGCCACACGTCGTCGAGGGGGAAGCCGAGCAGCGCGTAGAACCCGGCGCCGGCCAGCAGGACGCCGCCGGCGGGCGCGTACCAGTCCCGGGTGATCCGCACCGACGCTGCGCCGGGCCGCGCCCCCTTGGGCAGCACGACCGCCAGGACGCCGGAGGTGAAGATGCCGAACAGCCCGACCAGGATCGGGTAGTGCGCGGCGTTGGCCAGCGGCCCCTCGTCGCGACCGTGGGAGATGTGCAGGGAGATGTCCCAGTACATGCCGAGGAGCGCGACGAGCAGCGACAGCAGCGCGACCTGCAGCGGCAGCGCCGCCCAGCCCGGCATGCCGCGGCCGGGGCCCCGCTCGGCCAGCCGCGCGAGCCGGGCCAGCGCGGTGACGCGGCCGGTGCGGTGCCCCCAGCCGAGCACCAGCAGCACCGCCGTCAGCGCGGCGGCGCCGGTGGAGGCGATGACGATCTGGTCCAGTGCCGCGCCGCCGGCCGGTTTCGCCG
The DNA here is from genome assembly GCF_040677125.1 of Actinomadura sp. NPDC049382. Lineage (NCBI taxonomy): Bacteria > Bacillati > Actinomycetota > Actinomycetes > Streptosporangiales > Thermomonosporaceae > Actinomadura > Actinomadura sp. NPDC049382. Next base: position 901 of record NZ_JBFARO010000234.1, on the reverse strand, counting down.
GTGCCGCCGCGGCCAGCCGCAGCGCCGCCGCCGCGGCGCCCGCCCCCGTGCCCGTCATGTGCTCCACCACCGGTGCTCCCTCGCCGCAGGAACCAGAACGGAAGGGGGCGAACACCGCCTTCCGCGACGGAGTATGCCATCTTTGAATGTGTCATTGCCTAGTGTCACAATCTGTGGTGTGCGACACCGGGACGAGAGGAGCGCCATGAGGCTGCGGACCATCGCGGGAACGGCCGCCGCCGCGGCACTGGCGGCGGCCGCCGGATGCGGAGAGCCCGCCGCCCCCGACACCGCCGCCCCGCCGGCACCGCCCGCCGCGTCCGCGCCCGCCGCGACCGGGACGCCGGCCGCGCCCACCGGGACCGCGCCGCGGGTCGTGCGCGTCGCGGTGACCGTCACCGGCGGCGAGCCCCGCACCCCGCACCACCGCGTGAAGGTCCCGCGCGGCGCCATCGTCGAGATCACCGTCACCGGCGACACCGCCGAGGAGTTCCACCTGCACGGCTACGACCGCGAACTGACGATCACCCCCGGGCGCCCCGCCGTCCTGCGGTTCACCGCCGACACCCCCGGCGTGTTCGAGGCCGAACTGCACCGCTCCGGCACCCGCGTCCTCGAACTGCGGGTCGGCTGAGCGTGCCCGGACACGCGCTCGCCGCGGGGCCCGTCCTCGCGCACGGTCCCGTCCTCGCGCACGGACTCGGCGGACGCACCGACCTGCCGCTGGACGCCGTCGCCGCCATCGCCGGCGGGGGCATCGCGGTCGCCGCCTCCTTCGCCGCGCTCACCGCCGCGTGGAAGCGGCCCCGCCTGCACCCCGCCGCCGGGCGCCCCCTCCCCGCCGCGCTCGCCCGCGCCCACGGCGCCCCCGCCCTCGCCGGCGGCGGGGGGGGCGTCGCCG
>NZ_JBFARO010000233.1:0-5324 GCF_040677125.1 Actinomadura sp. NPDC049382 | reverse complement strand
TCTACCGCCACTACCGCAAGGGCGACGAACAGGACTTCGCCGACACCGCCGAAGGGCACCGCCGCCGCCTCGCCCGCAATCCCCCGTGATCAACCTCGAAGTCCCGCCCCGGCTCTGGAGCATCGTCCCTGACGGCCGGGGCGGGCGTTCCCGGGGATGTTGATCTGCGAGCGTGAGCGGTGCACAGGTCGTGTGCACCTACTGACGAAGCCCCGACCTGGGCGCCTACCGCATCATCCAGGAAGCCCTGACCAACGTCACCAAGCACTCCCCAGCTGCGCAAGCCCACGTGCGGCTCCGCTACACCACCGACCGGCTCGACATCACCATCACCGACCCCGGAGGAACTCCACCCGCTGGAGCAACGCCCGGTTCCGGGTACGGGCTGATCGGTATGCGCGAACGGGCGACCTCACTCGGCGGACGGCTGCATGCCGGCCCGCTGCTCGCAGGCGGGTTAGAAGTCGCCGCCCAACTCCCACTGCACCCGCACCACCCCAGCCTCGCCGACAGCCCCGACAAACGACCCCGACGGCACCGAGGGAACCCGCCGATGACGATCGGCGGATGCCGCCGGTGCCGTCGTCGAGGACGGTCGCAACTCCGCAGCCGTTTCTCGCTCCTAGACGTCAGCCGAGGTTGGATCCTCGGGCGGGGAAGAAGTCGGCGCTTTGGACGTACTCCATGGCCTTGGTGAATTCTGGGTCGGCGAGGCGGCGTTCCATTTCCTGCGGGCTCAGGTCCTCCACACGGGTCTGGATCCAGTACAGGTTGCCCAGCGGATCGCGTACCCGCCCGACCCGGTCTCCGAAGAACAGGTGGGTGACCTCGGTGACCGAGGTGCCGCCGGCCGCAACGGCCTGATGGTGCACGACGTCGGCATCCTCGACGTAAAGGCGGAGGAAGCCAGGGGTCGGCGGCCACTCCGGCCGCGCGTCGAACATCATCACCACTGAGTCGCCGATCCGTACCTCCGCATGCTCGATGGCCCCGTCCTTGCCCGCAAGGCACGCGAACTCCTCCGCGCCGAAGGCCCTCTTCATGTAGTCGATGAGCTGCACCGTGTCGCGCGAGATGATCCACGGCGTCACGGTGTGGTAGCCCTGGGGAACCGGCTTGACGGACATCTGACTGCCTCCTGGGATGTTGAGTGCCCTCATGCGGTGGTGACGCTAACCCCCGTCTAGGGCAGTTCCGGTCCTAGATACCACTCCGTTCCGTGCCGCAGGCCGTCCCACCTGGCCGCGCCCCGCCGCGGGGCCGGAAAGCCGTGGAGCAGGCGACCACCATCCGCCGCCCTTCCCACGGGGGCATGGTGGAGTGGATCGCCGACGAGTCGCACACAACTCCGTAGCGCTCGTTCCTGGTACGGCCGGCCGGTGTGCCGGTCATGAGGAGGTCATCCGGTCAGTGCGGAAGCCGAGCGTGCGGGGCGGTGAAGCGGGCCAGGGCCTGCTCGGGGGTGTGCAGGCCAGCCGTCCGGCGTCGCCGTGCCGGATGGCGTCCATGAGCGGCCCGGATCCCTGGTGGCCCCGGCGGCGCGGCTGACAATCGTCACGTCCGCCGCAGCGTAAAGGCGCCGCAGCTCGGCTGGCTCGCAGCTCCCGGGCGAGTATTCGCAGGGGGTGTGCCGGGGATGGGGCGTCAGCCGTTCCGCAGCCGGTGATCGACCGGTGCCCGGCGACGATGAGCGAACACGACGCGCGGGTCCGGGTGAACGTCTCGATCACCGTGGCCGTGTTCTTGCTCGGCCAGGCGAGACTGGTCTGCCGCGGGCTGGCTGCGGCGGCCCCGCTCGGTGGGCGCTCATCCCCGCCGGCCACGGCATCAGCAGCGGACCGCTGCTGCGCGGGCGTCGACTGGCACGGCAACCTGGTCGGCGGGTGATGATGATGGACGCGGGCGGGCCTCGACCGAGTTCGGATCGGTCGAGGCCCGTCTGGTGCGCGGCCTGGGTTACAGGTCGTGCCGGCCGGTCTTGACCTGGCGGAGCAGGTTGCTGTTCTGGTGGGTGGTATGAGCACCAGGGCGGGGCCGTCGGGGTTCTTGGAGTCGCGCGACTGACCTAGCCGGGGTGTTTGGTGGACTCCAGCGCCTGCTTGAAGATGTTCAGGCCGTGGTCCATTCCGGCCGCCATCGGGATGGTGAGCTCGTCCGGTCGCACGTCGTGGATCCAGACGAACCGGCTGCGGCCGTCCCCGTGCGGGACGACTTGCATCGACGCGTTGTCGTGTGCCGTCTGCATGGTGCCGCCGATGACCGAGAAGACGAGCCGGCGCAGTTCATCGTCGAGCGCGATGAGCCGCTCCCGCAGCACTGTTCCGTCGGCGAACGTGACGACCCTGACGTCCGGTTCGTCGAGCCGGCTGTCGGTGACGAAACCCGGGGCCATCCGGACGGGCCCGTCGGTGAAGTCGCTGATGACCGCCCACACGGCCGCGGGGTCGGCATCGATGATGATCTCTTTCTGCACGGAGGCCATGTCTGTCTCTTCCGTAGTGGTGGGAACCGGTCTCGCGCGGTGGTGAGCGCGTCTACGCGGCGACGACGCAGAACTGGTTGCCTTCGAGGTCGGCCAGCACGACCCAGCCGTCGAAGCGCCGCACTTCGCTCGCGCCAACGGCCCGGATGCGGTCGACCTCGCCTGCCAGGTCGTCGGTGAACAGGTCCAGGTGGAGCCGGTTCTTGCCGTCCCGGCGTTCGGGGACGGCCTGCAGGGACAGGCCGACGCCGCTCTTGTTCGCGTCCTCCAGGTAGGTGGTGCCCTCGTCCGAGGACGCGACCTGGTAGCCGGTGACCGCCTGCCAGAAGGCGGTGCTGCCGGCCAGGTCGTTGGTGTCGATGCAGATGTTGCCGATGCTGATGCTCACCAGCGATCCCTTCTGATCTAACTGACGTATCGGTTACGTCGGTTAGGTAACCTACCATCTCTGATAGCCGGGTAGGGTGCGAGTCGTGATGAACGAGCATGCCGCCGAGCCCGTGCCGGACAACCTCACGACCGGGACGGCACCGATGCCGCTGCGTGTGATCGAGGAGTTCGTCAACACCCGCCGCCGGGACGGCGACGAGATCGCGACCCCGGACCAGTTGGCGACGTGGTTGCACGCCCGCGGCCTCATGCCGGCAGGCACGGTGGTGAACGCCGAGCAGCGCGACCGCGGCGAACGGATCCGCGAGGGGCTGCGCGCGCTGATCGCCGACAACAACGCCCCGCCGGTCTCCAGCCCGCGCCCGGACGGCCTGAACCCCGCCGCTCGCGCCGAGCTCGCCGACCTCACCCGCGAGTTCCCGCTGATGCTCGACGTGACCGTCTCCCCGCCCCGGCTGGTCGCCCGCACCCGGGCGCCGGTGGAGGCGGCGCTGGCGAGCCTGCTCGCCGTCGTGGCCGAGGCCGTGGCGGACGGCACGTGGACGCGGCTCAAGGCCTGCCGGGAACCGAGCTGCCGATGGGCCTACTACGACCACTCCCGCAACCGGCGCCGGACCTGGTGCTCCATGGACATCTGCGGCAACCGCGCCAAAGCCCGCGCCTCCCACCACCGTAAATCCGCCGCGCCCTCGACCGGGGGCCAGCCGGCGAACCGATGACGCCGCGCCGTCCGTGCCGGGCGGAGCATCGGCTCACCGAACATCTGATCAGTGGCCACGCCGACCACGAATCTGCGCGATCGTGCGTCTGCCGGCTGCCGCGCGGCCGGGGCAAAGCGGTCACCATCTGCAGCCGTCGAGATCGGCCGTATCCGCCCCGACGTCCACATCATGACGCCGAAGAAATCCGCTTCGCCGCTTTGGCCGGGTGAGGTGGGTGACAGCAACTCGTCGGGTATCCCGCGCCCACACCCGACGGCACCCCGCTCGGAAGCAAGGCTGAAGCTGCTCCCGAACAGCCGGTCACGTTGAGAGCTCCGGGCGCGTGAGCGCAAGCGGGCTGCGTGGCCGCCGGCCCGCGAGGGGGCGAGCGGCCCCATTGTCCCCGTCAGTGCGGCAGCCGGACCGGTGCGCTGCTGCGGCCTCGGACACGGCCGCTGAGTTCGGCGTCCAATGTCTCCTGGGCGACGCGCATGCCCGCCGCGTAGACGGGTTCCTGCAGGCGCTTCCACATCTCTTGTTCGGGAGCGTCCTCGACGTGGGCGACCACCCACCAGATGTTGCCGAAGGGGTCCTTGATCCGGCCGCCCCGCTGCCCGAAGGCGTCGGAGGCGATGGGGGTGACGACGGTGCCGCCCGCCTCGACGGCGCGGGCGAACGCCGCGTCGGCGTCGGGTACGAACACGCGCAGGAGGCTCGGCATGGCGGGCCAGTCGGGACGTCGGTCGAAGGCGAGGACGACGGTGTCGCCCACGCGGATCTCGCCGTGGCCGATCAGCCCGTCCTCGGTGGCCACCCGGCCGAGTTCGGTGCCGTCGAATGCCTGGGAGACGTAGTCGAGGAAGGCTCCGGTGTCGTCGGTGACGACCCACGGCGCGACGCTGGTGTAGCCCTCGGGGGCGGCGCTGATCTGCTCGGACATCATGATCCTGTCTTCTTGTCGCTCGGCTGTCGAAGACGAACGTAGGCGGGATCTAGGCTTGTTCCGGTCCTAGATGCCGGGCATCCTGTGCACCATGTCCGGACCCACTTCGCGGCTGCTGTCGCTGCTCTCGCTTCTGCAGACGCCGCGCACCTGGCCCGGGAGCGAACTGGCCGAGCGGCTCGGCATCACCCATCGCACGGTCCGGCGGGACGTCGAGCGGCTCCGCGAGATGGGCTATCCGATCGAGGCCGACCTCGGCGCGCACGGCGGCTACCGGCTCGTCGCGGGCTCGGCACTGCCGCCACTGCTGCTGGAGGACGACGAGGCGGTCGCCGTCGCGCTGGGGCTGCGCACCGTCGCGGCGCAAGGTCTGCCCGAACTGGAGGAGGCGGGGATCCGGGCCCTGGCGAAGCTGAGCAATGCGCTGCCCACCCGCCTGCGCCACCGCGTCCGCGCCCTGGGCGGCTCGATCTCGGGCTGGATGCCCCCCGGCCGCACCGCCGACCCCGACGTCCTCACCGCTCTCGCCACCGCCATCGCGGGCGGGGAACGGCTGCGGATGCGCTACCGGGACCGGGAAGGCGCGATCACCACCCGGCACGTCGAACCGCAGCGGCTGGTCAGCGCTCACCGCCACTGGTACCTGTTCGCCTTCGACATCGACCGCGACGCCTGGCGCACCTTCCGAGCCGATCGCATCCAGACTCCGCGCGGCACGGGCGCCCGCACCTCCCGGCACCTGCCCGAGGAGGACCTGCAGACCCACCTCGCGCGAGCCGCCCTGGCCATGGCGCCGGTCTACCGCGCC
>NZ_JBFARO010000232.1:0-5345 GCF_040677125.1 Actinomadura sp. NPDC049382 | reverse complement strand
GTCGGCATCCCCCAAGGAGGCCGCCGCAGCGGCCTGCGCAACATGATCGAACGCGCCGAAAAGCTCGGCGGCTCGTTCACCGCCGAACCCCGCCCAGATGGCGGCACGGTCCTGACCTGGACGGCGCCGCTCAAGGAAGCCTGACCCGAATCAAGGTCACCGCCCCGGTCATCGAGCCGCGCCGATGGGAACGCCGATCACACCAGCGCCCCCGCGCCATCAGCGGATGCGGTGGTTGTCGAGGTGCGCCCAGGCGGCGTCCCAGAGCTGGTCGCGTCGTTGGTCGTACCTGCGTCGGGCCAGCTGGTAGAGGCCGAACAGCAGCGCTCCCGTGGTCAGTGTGACGCCGGTGACGGCCAGTCCGGTCCGGGTGATGGTCTCGGGGTGCCGCCGTGGCGGGAGCAGCGACACGGTGCCGGGCCCGGCCCAGACCGTGACGCGGCTTCCGACACTGGATCCGGGCCAGGTCGTGTACCGACCCGTCTGGCGGGTTCCGTCCGGCCGGGCCGCCGAAGAACAGGATGAGCATGGCCAGGCCGAGCCTCCATTGGGCGCGGTCCACGTCCCGCCGCAGGTCATTGCCGTCGAAACCGCAACGGCGGCGCCAGCGGTTCACACGCGTCCACATCGTCGCCCGTTTCATGACGCCGTCCCCTTCCGACCAGCCTGAGGCGACGCTAGGCGTCCGGCGGCCGGTGCCGGCAGAGGCCGGAGCCCCGGTGGCGAGGGACCTTCAGTCCCGTCAACCCGCTGTACGCGGGGACTTTTGTCCCGTTGATCGTGCGCCGAAGGGACCTACAGCGCGTCCCGCGATGAGGGTTGAGTCATAGGTGATGAAACCGGCGATGTGATGGAAGGTGAGACGGCGATGGCAGTCTCCGAGCACAAGACGCACGCGGGGCGCGGCACCCTGATTCGGGTGGTGGCGCCGAGGCCGCTGACCGAGACGCCCGCCGCCCGCTACGCCTGGGCCGCGGCCCGGTTGGCGCTGGGCTGGATCTTCGTGTGGGCGTTCGTGGACAAGGTCTTCGGTCTGGGCCACGCGACTCCGGCCGGGAAGGGCTGGCTGGACGGCGGGAGCCCGACCGAGGGGTTCCTGGCGCACGCGCCCAAGGGCCCGTTCGCGGGGTTCTACAACGACCTGGCCGGTGCGGCGTGGGCGGACTGGCTGTTCATGATCGGTCTGGCCGGGGTCGGTGCGGCGCTGATGCTGGGCATCGGGATGCGGATCGCCGCCGCCGGCGGCGCGGCACTGCTGGTCATGATGTGGACGGCGGTCCTGCCTCCGGAGAACAACCTGTTCATGGACGACCACATCGTCTACGCGATCCTGATCATCGGGCTCGCGCTGGTCAGCGCCGGCGACACCCTGGGCCTGGGCCGCTGGTGGAGCGGCACCGCCCTGGCCAAGCGCTTCCCCTTCCTCAAGTAGCCAACAACAGCAACATCCCACAAGGACGCCCGCCCCACCCGGCGGGCGTCCTGCTGTTGCGTCATCCGCCGTAGGCAGGCGGTCTTGGCGCGGACGAAGGCCCGGTAAGCGATGTAGTGGGTTCAGGGTGTGCTGGCCGCTTCGGCGGTGCTGTTGATGCGGCGGCCGGTGATGAGTTCGGGGTGGATGCGGATGAAGGTGTCGCGTTCCCTGGGTGCCCATGTGCGCAGGGGCAGGGTTTCCAGGGCGGCGATCTCGCGGGGGTCGGTGACGCGGCGGGCGTGGCCGACGGCGACGACCGACCAACCGGTCCGGGTGTCGGTGTCGTGGTGGTCGATCTCGAAGGCCACGACGGTGTCGGCGGCGGCCGTGGCGAGCCTGGACGAGCGGGACACCTTGATCACGATGTCGCCGTGGCTGAGCGTGTAGTTGACCGGCTGGACGGCCGGGAGCGCCCGGTGGGTGAAGACGATACGTCCGATCACGGTTTGTGCGAGGAGGGTGCGGCACTCGTCCTGGTCAAGGGGCTGCAGGCCGCTCTTGTCGAGCTGCATGCCTCCAGGCTGCCCTGGTGGCGGCCGCAGGTGGCAGGGACGAAGGTCCCCGGCGCCGCATCGCCGCCGCAGGACGCGCGTGCCGGTGGTCAGGTGGAGTCGTTCGTTGGGTTGATGTGTTCTGTGGTGACTCCGCCGGGGTGCAGCGGGATGCGGCGTCCGCTGATGTGGCGGGGCGTCAGCCGAACGAAGGAGTCCTTGGGGGAGTGGATCCAGGGGGTGAGCGGTAGTTTCCGCAGGCGTTCGGTCTCGCTCGGGTCGGTGACGATGTCGGCGTGGCCGGTGATGAGGATGCTCCAAGCGGTCCGGAGTGCCGGTTCCAGGTCGTCGGCTTCGAAGGTGAGCGGACGCCCGCCGCGGACGGCTTCGAGTTTGGCGCCAGGGGCGGTGGCGAAGACGACCGTCTCGCCGTCCATGACGAAGTTGACCGGCAGGACGGTGACGGTCCCGTCGTCCTGGGCCCATGCGATCCGCCCGACGGCAACCTGCTGGAGAAGCGTCAGACAGACGGCCGGATCAAGGCGCTGCAGTTCCTCACTCATGGTCCTCCAATCATGGTCGCCTCGACCACCTTCCCGGCAGGGACGAAAACCCCAAGGGAAGTCTTCCCCGGTAGGCCCCGGTTCGGTCAGCGGCAGGGCTTCCCGTTCTCGATGCGGGTGCCCGCAGTGCCGGACAGCAGCGCGGGGATGTCGGCGAGCGCTCCGATGACCGCGACGGCGCCGTGGCGGTGCTCGGCGAAGCGGCACGCCGCCTCCGCCTTGGGGCCCATGGACCCGGCCGGCAAATCCAGCGCCCGCAATGCCCGAGGAGTGATCTGACCGATGGGACGGGCGTCCGCCGTCCCGTAGTCGCGCATGACGGCCGGGACGTCGGTGAGGAGCAGCAGCATGTCGGCTTTGAGGTGTTCGGCGAGGAGCGCCGCCGTCAGGTCCTTGTCCACCACGGCCTCGACTCCCCGATGATGCGGGTCCACCGGGACGCCGCCCCCACCGGCGGCGATGACCAGGCAGCCGTCGTCGACGAGCCGGGCGATCGTGGGGAGTTCCACGATGGCGCGGGGCTCGGGGGAGGGGACGACCCGGCGCCAGGCCGCTCCGTCCTGGCGGACGGCCCAGCTGTGCTCGGCCCGCAGCCTGTGCGCCTCGTGAGCCGCGTAGGAGCGGCCGACGAACTTTGTCGGGTGGGTGAACGCCGGGTCGTCCAAGGCGACGACGGTCTCGGTGAGCACGGCGACGACCTCGCGGCCGGGGAGGGCGCGGCGTAGTTCGCGGGCGAGCCAGTAGCCGATCATGCCTTGGGTCTGGGCGCCGAGGACGTCGAGGGGGTAGGGCGTGGAGAGTGCCGGGTCGGCGGCGCTCTCCACGGCCAGTAGCCCGACCTGCGGGCCGTTGCCGTGGGTGATGACCAGTTCGCTTCCGGACGCTGCGGTGGCCAGGCCGCGTACCGCCTCACGGATGTGCCCGATCTGGACGGACGCGTCGAGCGGTTCGCCCCGGTGGAGCAGCGCGTTGCCGCCGAGGGCGGCGACGACCCTCATGGCCGTCCGTTCAAGCGGTCGGTGAGCAGCGCGTACAGCACGGCCTGGGTGGCGGGCAGCCGGTTGGCGGCCTGCCGGAACGCCAGGGAGCGGCCACCGTCGATGACGCCGGGGGTGACCTCCTGGCCGCGGTGGGCGGGCAGGCAGTGCATGAAGACGGCGTCGTCGCGGGCGAGCGCCATGAGGTTCTCGTCCACCCGGTAGGGCGTGAGCGCCTTCCGGCGGCGTGCCTGATCCTCTTCAGGGTCGCCCATGGACAGCCAGACGTCGGTGTAGACGACGGAGGCGCCCTTGACCGCCTCGACGGGGTCGGTGGTGAGGAGGAAGCCGCCGCCGTTCCGGTCGACCTCGGCGGCGGTGAAGGCGACGGCCTCGTCCGGAGGCTCGTACCCGGGTGGAGTCGCCACGGCGATGTCCATCCCCGCGAGGGCCGCGGCCTCCATGAGGCTGCGGGCGACGTTGCCGCCGTCTCCGACGTAGGCGATGCGATGGCCGCGGAGCTGTCCGAAGTGTTCCTGGACGGTGAGCAGGTCGGCGATGGCTTGGAGTGGGTGGTGTCCGTCGGTCAGGGCGTTGACGACCGGGATGGGCGCTGCGGCGGCGAGGTCGGTGACGTCGGCGTCGGCGTACGTGCGGATCACGATGGCGGCGGCGTAGGAGCCCATGACGCGGGCGGTGTCGGCGATGGTCTCGCCCCGGCGCAGTTGTAGTTCGTCGGGGCCGATGGCGATGGGTGTGCCGCCGAGCCGGGTGACCGCTGCGGCGGTGGACAGGCGGGTGCGGGTGGACGGTTTGGCGAAGTACATCGGCACGATCCGGTGGGCGAGCAGGTGACTCGCCGACCTGGGGTCGTCCTGGAAGCCGTTGGCGAGGTCGAGCAGCCGGGTCAGGTCGCCGGTGGTCAGGTCGGTGACGTGCAGCAGGTCTTTCACAGGGGCACCTCGTCGCGTTGGAGGGGGCAGCTCATGCAGCGGGGGCCGCCGCGTCCGCGGCCGAGTTCGCCGCCGGGGATGGTGATGACTTCGATGCCGTTGCGGCGGAGCATGGTGTTGGTGGTGATGTTGCGTTCGTAGGCGACGACGACGCCGGGTTCGAGGGCCAGGACGTTGTCGCCGTCGTCCCATTGCTCGCGTTCGGCGGCCCGCACGTCCTGTGCGGCGGACAGGACGCGGACGCGGGGCAGGCCGAGGGCGCGGGCGATCGCGGGGAACAGCGCGTCGTTGTCGTCGACGGTGACGGTGCCGCCGGTGCCGGGGGTGAGGCTGTAGGACCGCAGCGGGGGGAGTTCGGGGTAGACGGCGAAGGCGTCGCGGTCGACCATGGTCATGACGGTGTCCAGGTGCATGAACGCGCGCTGCTTGGGCAGTTGCGCGGCGATGATGTGGTGGGCCCGGCCGGCGGCGAACAGGCGCTGGGCGAGGAGTTCGATGGCCTGGGGTGTGGTGCGTTCGCTCATGCCGATGAGGACGACGCCGTCGCCGAGGACGTGGATGTCGCCGCCTTCGATGGAGGGCAGGGCGAAGTCGGTGCCCCGGTACCAGACGGGGATGTCGGTGCCGGTGAACATGGGGTGGTGCCGGTAGAGGGTGTCCAGGTGGATGGTTTCGCGGCGGCGTGCGGGTTTGGCCATCGGGTGCAGGGTGAGGCCGTCGTGGATCCAGGCGGAGGGGTCGCGGGTGTAGAGGTGGTTGGGCAGGGGCGGCAGGACGAAGTCGCCGTCGTCGAGGGAGGCCAGGAGCAGGCTGTGGGCGGCCAGGCCGAGTTCTTGTTTGGTGAGTCCGCCGATGAGGTGGCGGGTGAGGGTGTGGGGGTCCATGTC
>NZ_JBFARO010000231.1:0-5516 GCF_040677125.1 Actinomadura sp. NPDC049382 | reverse complement strand
GGACCTCGTCGTCGGACGGGACGATCCGCCCCCCGCCGCCGGCCGCGGGCGCGCGAGACCACCGGCGTGATCCGCGGGCTGCTGGACCGCCGCGAGGAGCTGCGCGGCCGGCTGGAGGCCTACCGGGCGAAGGCCGCGCGGCTCGGCCACGCCGAGGACGCCGAACTCGCCCGCATCTACGAGCAGGCCCGCGAGCTGCTGTGGACCTCCCCCTGCGATCTGCGGAAGGCGACCGTGTCGCTGTCCGGATACCAGCGGGCCATCATGTCGCGGGCGAAGGGAGCGGAACGATGAGCCAGTGCACCGAGCCGGGCTGCGGCGGAACCGTCGACGGCGGCTACTGCGTCCTATGCGGCGTGGCAGCCTCGCCCGGAACCCCGGCCCCGCCCCCGACTCCCCCGCCGTCCGCGGCCGGCGGGTGCGCGCAGCCGGGCTGCGGCGGGACGATCGTCGACGGCTACTGCGACGTCTGCGGCAGCCCGCCCGCGAGCGCGGCGCCGGCCGTGCCCGCGCCCCGCCCGGCGGCCGAGCGGCCCGACGACGCGTGCGGCCAGGCCGGCTGCGGCGGAACGATCATGGACGGCTACTGCGACGTCTGCGGCTCGCCGCCCGCGCACACCTCCCTCGTCGCGGGGGGCACCGCCGGCGGCCGCACGGGCAGCACCCGGACGGGCAGCACCAGGACGGGCAGCACCCGCACCGGGTCGTCGCGCTCGTCCGGCCGCCGGGGAATGCTCGGCGCCGGACTGGTCGAGGTGCCGCGCGTCCCCTACCGGGACCCGTCCAGCGCGGTGATGAGCGACCCGCAGGTCGCCGAGACCAAGCGGTACTGCAGCAGCTGCGGCGAGCCCGTCGGCCGGGGGCGCGGCGACCGGCCAGGCCGCACCGAGGGGTTCTGCCCGAAGTGCGGCACCCGCTTCTCCTACACCCCGAAGCTCAACCCCGGCGACCTGGTCGGCGGGCAGTACGACGTGCTGGGCTGCCTCGCCCACGGCGGCCTCGGCTGGATCTACCTGGCCAAGGACCGCAACGTCAGCGACCGCTGGGTGGTGCTGAAGGGCCTGCTGGACAGCGGCGACGCCGACGCGATGGCCGCCGCCGCGGCCGAGCGGGCCTACCTCGCCGAGGTCGAGCACCCCAACATCGTCAAGATCTACAACTTCGTGCAGCACGACGGCGACGGCTACATCGTCATGGAGTACGTCGGCGGCGAGTCGGTCAAGGACATCCTGCTGCGGCAGCCGCAGCAGCCGGGCGAGAAGCACCTCCCGCTGGCGCAGGCCATCGCCTACGGCCTGGAGGCGCTGCGCGCGTTCGACTACCTGCACGCCCAGGGCCTGCTGTACTGCGACTTCAAGCCGGACAACGTGATCCAGTCCGAGGAGCAGCTGCGGCTGATCGACCTCGGCGGCGTCCGGCGGCTGGACGACCCGGACGGCGCCATCTGGGGCACGGTCGGCTACCAGGCGCCGGAGATCGCCGACGACGGGCCGTCCATCTCCTCCGACCTCTACACGGTCGGCCGCGCGCTCGCCGTGCTGAGCTTCCCGTTCCGGGGCTACACCCGGACGTACGTCGACTCGCTGCCGCCCGCCTCCGAGGTCCCGGTGTTCCAGCGGTTCGAGTCGTTCCACCGGTTCCTGCTGCGCGCGACGCACCGCGAGCCGGACGAGCGGTTCCAGGACGCGGCGGAGATGGCCGAGCAGCTCACCGGCGTGCTGCGGGAGGTCCTCGCCGCCGAGGACGGCACCCCGCGGCCCGCCCCGTCCGGGCTGTTCGGCCCGGAGCGGTTCACGGCCCGGATCGCGGGCGGCGCGGCGGACGCCCACGCGCTACCGCCCGTCCCGCCGGAGGTGGCCGCGGCGGCGCTGCCCGTCCCGCTGGTGGACGGGTCCGACCCCGCCGCCGGGTTCGTGTCGGGGCTGTCGGCGCTGGAGCCCGCGCAGGTCGCGGAGGCGGCGGCGAACGCGCCCGCGCGCACCCCCGAGGTGCGGCTCGCGCTCGCCCGGGTGAAGATCGAGCTCGGCGCGGTCGACGAGGCCGACGCGCTGCTCGACGAGCTGGACGCCGAGCGCCCCGGCGACTGGCGGACCTTCTGGTACCGGGCGGTCGCGCTGCTCGCGCGGGGCCGGGTGGCGGAGGCCGAGCCGCTGTTCGACCGGCTGTACGGGCTGCTGCCCGGCGAGGCGGCGCCCAAGCTGGCGCTGGCGTACTGCAAGGAGCTCTCGGCGCCCGCCGACGCCGTGCGCCTGTACGAGACGGTGTGGCGCACCGACCAGAGCTACCTCAACGCCGCGTTCGGCCTGGCGCGCGTGCATCTGGCGGCCGGCGACCGGGCCGCGGCCGCCGCCGCGCTCGACTCCGTCCCGAAGATCTCCATCCGGTACGTGCCCGCGCAGGTCGCGGCGGTCGCCACGGCGGTGCGCGGCCGGCCGCCCGCGGAGCTGTCGGCGGCCGAGCTGGTCGCCGCCGGGAACCGGCTCGCCGCCCTCGACCTGGACGCCGAGCGCCGCGACCGGCTCGCCGCCGAGGTGCTGGAGGCCGCGCTCGACTGGCTCCTCTCCGGCTCCGGGACGGGCGGCGCCCAGGGCGGGTCCCTGCTCGGCGCGCCGCTCACCGAGACCGCGCTGCGCCGCCTGCTGGAGGCGACGTACCGGGAGCTGGCGCGCCGCACCCGCGACCGGGACGAGTGCCGCCGGCTCGTCGACTCCGCCAACGCCGTACGCCCGAGGACGCTGCTGTGACCGACGACCGGACCGCCGGCGAGCACGCCGCCGCCGAGCACGCGAAGGCCGCGGAGCTGTCCTGCCCCGCCTGCGGCGAGATCGTGTACGCGGAGGAGGTCTACTGCGAGGAGTGCGGGCACCGGCTGACCGGCGCGCCGCCGCCCCCGGCCGCCGCCCCGGAGCCGGAGCCCGCGGCCCGCCCGTGCACCGGCTGCGGCCGGACGGCCATCGACGCCGACGGCTACTGCGAGCACTGCGGGCTGCGCCAGCCCGCCGAGCGCGACCACGTCGAGCTGGAGCTGCCCGCCCCCGGCGGCCGGCCCGCGGTGGCGGCGGGCGCCAGCGACCGGGGCCGCCGCTACAGCCGCAACGAGGACGCGCTCGCCCTCGCCGCGCACGCCGCCGGAGTCGCCGCGGTCGTGTCCGACGGCGTCGGCTCCTCCCAGCGCCCCGAGGACGCCTCCCGCACCGCCGCCGACACCGGCGCCGCCGAACTGGTGGCGCGGCTCGACGCCGGCGAGGACCCCGAGGACGCCACCCGGCACGCGGCGCTGCGCGCGGCGGCGGCCGTCGCCGCGCTCGCCACCTCCCCGGCGGACGCGCCGTCCTGCACGTACGTGTCCGCGGTGACGCGCGGCGCGACCGTCACCGTGGGCTGGATCGGCGACAGCCGGGCCTACTGGCTGTCGGCGGACGGCACCGCCGAGCCGGGCGAGAACGGATCGCGGGAACCGGCGCCCGGCGCTGGTGCCTCTGACACCCCGGACGCACCCGACTCCGCCGAGGTCAGCACCGGCGACCTCGCCGAGCTGGGCGCGTCCCGGCGGCTCACCGAGGACGACTCGTGGGCGGCGTTCATGGTCGCGGAGGGCTCGCTGACCGAGGCGGAGGCCGAGGCGCACCCGAACGCGCACGTCATCACCGCGTGGCTCGGCGTGGACGCCGGCGAGGTCCAGCCGCACGTGGCGACGTTCCGTCCCGCGGGCCCCGGCACGCTGCTGGTCTGCAGCGACGGCCTGTGGAACTACTTCCCGGCGGCCGGGGACCTGGCCGCGCTCCTCGCCGGCGCCTCCAACGGCGCGGCGGGCGGCGGCGCGCACGACCCGGCGGCCGACCCGCTCGGCACGGCCAGGGCGCTCGTCCAGCACGCCCTCGACGCCGGCGGCCGCGACAACATCACCGTCGCCGTGATCCCGCTCCCGTCCCCCGCTGCCCCCGCCTCCCCCGCCGACCCCAGTCCCACCGCCCAGAGCCGCGACACACCGCGCAGCACGGAACCGCCGAGCACGGAGCAGCCCCGATGAGCGAGCACCCGCAGTTCACCGTCAAGATCGACCAGAACCGGTACCTGCCCGAGGGCGGACGCGAGGTCCACGCCATCGTGTCCGTCGAGGCGGCCGCCGCGGACGGCGTGCCCGTCCCCTCCACCGCCCGCGCGTCCGAGGTGATCATCATCGACACCTCGGGCTCGATGTCCTACCCCGACACCAAGCTGCGCGCGGCCGTCGCGGCGGCGCAGGTCGCGATCGACACGCTGCGCGACGGCGTGGAGTTCGCGGTCGTCTCCGGGTCCAACACGGCCAAGATGATCTTCCCGAAGCATCCGGGGCTGGTCGCGGCGAGCCCGGAGACCCGCGGCGAGGCCAAGCAGGTGCTGGGCCGGCTGACCGCGTCCGGCGGCACCGCCATCGGGTCGTGGCTGCGGCTCGCGAGCCAGCTGTTCGACACGGTGCCGGGCGGGATCCGGCACGCGATCCTGCTGACCGACGGCAAGAACCAGCACGAGACGGCCGAGGAGCTGGACGCCGCGCTCGCGGCCTGCGGCGGCCGGTTCGTCTGCGACTGCCGCGGCGTCGGCACCGACTGGGAGGTCGCGGAGCTGCGCAAGGTCGCCTCCGCGATGCTCGGCAGCGTCGACATCGTCGCCGACCCGGCCGGGCTCGTCGCCGACTTCCGCGCGATGACGGAGGCCGCGATGGGCAAGTCCGTCGCCGACGTCGCGCTGCGGGTGTGGACGCCGCAGACGGCGACGCTCCGGTTCGTCAAGCAGGTGATGCCCTCGGTGGAGGACCTCACCGCCAAGCGCGTCGACTCGGCGCCGCAGGCGGGCGACTACCCGCTCGGCGCGTGGGGCGCGGAGAGCCGCGACTACCACATCTGCGTGGAGGTCACCCCCGGCCAGGTCGGCGGCAAGGAGCTGCGCGCCGCGTGGGTGCGGCTCGTCGTGCCGGGCGGGCCGGGCGAGGAGGCGCAGGTCCTCGCGTCCGGGAACGTTCTCGCGCAGTGGACGGACGACGAGGCCCAGTCCACCAAGATCAACGAGCGGGTGGCGCACTACACCGGGCAGGCCGAGCTGGCCGCCGCCATCCAGGAGGGGCTGCAGGCCCGCCGGGACGGCGACCTCGACACCGCGACCGCGCGGCTCGGCCGCGCCGTGGTGCTGGCCGACGAGGCGGGCAACGACGCGATCACCTCGATGCTGCGCCGCGTCGTGGACGTCGTCGACCCGGCGACCGGCACCGTCCGGCTGAAGCGCAACATCGACAAGGTCGCCGAGATGGAGATCGAGACCCGCTCCACCAAGACGGTCCGGACCCGCAAGGACGAGACCGTGACCACCCGGCGAGGCGAGGGCTGAGCATGCCGAGCTGCCCCAGCGGACACGTCTCCCAGTCGGCGGACTACTGCGACGTCTGCGGCGAGCACCGCCGGGTCGAACCTGCTCGCGCACTACGGCGGGCTGTGGCGCGCCATGCCCGTCACGTTCTGGTCCATGACGGTGGGGCTGGC
>NZ_JBFARO010000230.1:0-5960 GCF_040677125.1 Actinomadura sp. NPDC049382 | reverse complement strand
CGCCACGCCGCCTCGTCGTTGCGCAGCACGGCGGGCTCGGCGCCCGCCTCGGCCACGTACTGGACGAGGTTGCCGGTGAACGAGTCGTAGTTGTCCGGGCGCCTCGTCCAGCTGCAGACGATCGAGTCCGGCAAGTACACCGCGGAGGCGATGCGGCAGCGGATGCAGGAGATCGAGCTGCCCGCCGTCCGCGGCGACATCACCGACGCCCAGGGCCACCCCCTCGCCATGACGGTGGAGGCGCGCGCCATCTACGCCGACCCGTCGCTGATCGAGGACGGCCGGCGGCAGGCGGTGGTGAACGCGCTCGCCCCGACGCTCGGCCTGAACCCGGCGACGCTGATGAAGCAGGTCAGCAAGCCCGACACCCGGTTCGTGTACCTGGCGCACGGGGTCCGCCCCGACCAGGCGCGGCTCATCACCTCCTGGGACCTCCCCGGAATCGGAACTCTTCCGGAATACCGCCGCGAATACCCCAACGACTCGCTGGCCGCGAGCGTCATAGGGTTCGTGAACGACACGGGCAAGGGCGCCGCCGGCCTGGAGAGCTCGATGAACGACGTGCTCGCCGGCCGCGAGGGCTGGCAGCGGGTGGAGATCAGCCTGGAGGGCCAGCACATCCCCATGGGCGAGGACCAGAAGCGCCCGTCCGTGCCCGGCCGCGGCGTCCGCCTCACGCTCCAGCGCGACCTGCAGTTCAAGGCGCAGGAGGCCATCGAGAAGCAGGTCAAGGCCACCCGCGCCGAGAGCGGCAGCGTCATCGTCATGGACCCGCGCACCGGGAAGCTGCTCGCGATGGCCTCGGCGCCCGGGTTCGACCCGAACAGCTACGGCGACTCCGACCGGTCCCGGTGGGGCAGCCCGCTCGTCCAGAACGCCTACGAGCCCGGCAGCACCGGCAAGGTCGTCACGGCCGCCGCCGTCATGGAGCACGGCGGCGTCACCAAGAGCACCCCCTACACCGTGCCCGACAAGATCCGGAAGTACGACGTCGAGTTCCACGACTCGCACCCGCACGCGCCGGAGCGGCTCACGTTCGCCGGGGTGCTGGCCAAGTCCAGCAACGTCGGCACCATCATGGCCAGCGAGAGCATCAGCTCCCAGCAGCTCTACGGGACGCTCCGCGACTTCGGGTTCGGCCAGCGGACCGGCCTGCCGCTGCCCGGCGAGACGTCCGGCCTGCTGCCGCCGCCGGCCAAGTGGTCGGGCACCGACCGGTACTCGATCGCGTTCGGGCAGACCGCGTCGGTGAACGCGGTGCAGATGGCGAGCGTGTACGCGACCATCGCCAACGGCGGCGTCCGCGTCGCGCCCACCCTCATCGAGGGCACCGTCGGCGAGGACGACGCGTTCACGCCGGCGCCGGCGCCCGCGCGCAAGCAGGTCATCAGCGCCAAGACGGCCCGTGACATCAGCGACATGCTGGAGGGCGTCACCACCGACGAGGGCACCGCCCCCAAGGCCCAGATCCCGGGCTACCGCGTCGCCGGCAAGACCGGCACCGCCGAGAACGTCAACCCGCGATGCGGCTGCTACAAGGGCGGCGGCTACACCGCGTCCTTCGCGGGATTCGCCCCGGCGGACGACCCGCAGCTCGTCGTGCAGGTCGTCCTGCAGAACCCGAAGCGCGGCAGCCACTATGGTGGCGATGCGGCCGCTCCGGTCTTCAAGGACGTGATGAGCTTCGCGCTGCAGTCCGAGAAGATCCCGCCGACGGGGAGCCGACCGCCGATCATCCAGATCCACGCCCGAGACTGAGCGCAGCGAGTACCCTCCTCGCCTGTGAGTCCACCACCCGTGTCCCACCAGTCCCGTTCCGCGAGCACCGAAAGAACAGCCATGCGTCCGACCACCAATCCGGCCCGTCCGCTGAGCGGGCTCGCGGAGCTCCTCGGGATCGAATGGGACGGACGGGACGACACGTCGGTCACGGGCATCACGCACGACTCGCGGGCGGTACGCCCCGGCGACGTCTACGCGGCGCTGCCCGGCGCCCGCGCGCACGGCGCCCAGTTCGCCGGCCAGGCCGCCGACGCGGGCGCGGCGGCGGTCCTCACCGACCCGGCCGGGTACGACCGGGCCGCGGCGGCGGGCCTGCCGGTCCTCGTGGTCGCCGACGTCCGCGCGCGGCTCGGCGAGGCCGCGTCCTGGGTCTACGGCGACCCGGGGCGGGACATCACGCTCATCGGCGTCACCGGCACCAGCGGCAAGACCACCACCGTGTTCCTGGTGGACGCGGGCCTGCGCGCCGCCGGGATCGAGACGGGCCTGGTCGGCGGCGTCGAGATCCGGGTGGGCGGCGAGGTGGTGCCGAGCGCGCTGACGACGCCGGAGTCGACCGACCTGCACGCGCTGCTGGCGATGATGCGCGAGCGCGGCGTCGGCGCCGCCGCGATGGAGGTGTCCAGCCACGCGCTCGTGCAGGGCCGCGTCGGCGGCGCCCGCTACGAGGTCGCGGTGTTCACGAACCTCTCCCAGGACCACCTGGACTACCACCCCACCATGCAGGACTACTTCCTGGCGAAGGCGCGGCTGTTCACGCCCGAGTACTCCCGCGTCGGCGTGGTCAACCTCGACGACCACTACGGCCGCGAGCTGCTGGAGATCGCCGCGGTGCCGACGACGACGTTCTCCCCGTCCGGGGACCCGGCGGCCGACTGGCGCGCCGAGGACGTGCGCGTCGGCGCCGACGGCAGCGTGTTCCGCGTGGTGGGGCCGGGCGGCATCGAGGCGGACGCGGAGGTCCGGCTCGCCGGGCCGTTCAACGTCGCCAACGCGCTCGCCGCGATCGTGGCGCTGGTCGAGGCCGGCATCACGCTGCAGGCGGCCGTCGGCGGCGTCGGGTCGCTGCCCGGCGTCCCCGGCCGGCTGGAGCGCGTCGACGAGGGCCAGGACTTCGTCACCCTCGTCGACTACTCGCACAAGCCGGGCGCGGTCGAGGCCGTGCTGACCGCGCTGCGGCCCGTCACCGAGGGCGAGCTCACGGTGGTGCTCGGCTGCGGCGGCGACCGCGACCGCGGCAAGCGGCCGCTCATGGGGGAGGCCGCCGCCCGGCTGGCCGACATGGCGTATTTCACCAACGACAACCCCCGGTCGGAAGATCCGCTGGCCATCCTCGCCGCTATGGTCGAGGGCGGGCTCAAGGTGCCGCAGCCCGAGCGCGCGCACATCGTCGTGGAGCCCGACCGCGCCGCCGCGATCGGGCTGGCCGTCGGCCGGGCCCGCCGCGGTGACGTCGTCGTCGTCGCGGGCAAGGGCCACGAGCAGGGGCAGAGCGTGGCGGGCGAGACCCATCCGTTCGACGACCGCGAGGTCGTCCGCGCGGCGCTGCGACGCCGGAGACAAGGGACTAGAGGGGACGGGACGCAGGCGTGATCCCACTTCCGCTGGCGACGATCGCGGAGATCACGGGGGGCGCCCTTCACGGGCCGCCGGACGTCGTGGTGAGCGGCCCCGTGGTCATCGACTCCCGCGCGGTGGAGCCCGGGGCGCTGTTCGCGGCGTTCAAGGGCGAGCGCGCGGACGGGCACGACTTCGCGGCCGGGGCGCTGGCCGCCGGGGCCGCCGCGGTGCTGGGGCAGCGCCCGGTCGAGGGGCCGTGCGTGGTCGCGGCCGACGTCCAGGAGGCGCTCGGACGGCTGGCCAGGGGCCTGCTGGAGCGGCTCCCCGACCTCACGGTCATCGCGGTGACCGGCTCGGCGGGCAAGACCTCCACCAAGGACCTCATCGCGCAGGTGGTGGGCCGCGCCGGGCCGACGGTGCACCCGCCGGGCTCGTTCAACAACGAGATCGGGCTGCCGCTCACCGCGCTGCGCGCCGACGCGGGCACCCGCCACCTCGTGCTGGAGATGGGCGCGCGCGGCATCGGCCACATCGCCTACCTGACCGGGATCGCCCGGCCCGACGTCGGGGTGGTGCTGAACGTCGGCACCGCGCACGTCGGGGAGTTCGGCGGCCGGGAGAACATCGCCCGCGCCAAGGGCGAGATCGTCGAGGCGGTGCCGCCGGGCGGCACGGCCGTCCTGAACGCCGACGACCCGCTGGTCGCGGCGATGGCGTCCCGCACCCGGGGCGAGGTCGTGACGTTCGGCCGCGGCCCGGACGCGGTCGTCCGCGCGACCGGCGAGACGCTCGACGAGCGGGGCCGGGCCCGGTTCACCCTCGTCACCCCGGAGGGGTCGGCGCCGGTCGCGCTGCGCCTGCACGGGTCGCACGCCGTCCCGAACGCGCTCGCCGCGGCCGCCGCCGCGCGCGCCGCCGGGCTGGCGCCGGACGCGGTCGCCGAGGCGCTGTCGGCGGCGGTGCCGGTCAGCCGGTGGCGGATGGAGGTCACCGAGCGGCCCGACGGGGTGACCGTGGTGAACGACGCCTACAACGCCAACCCCGACTCGACGCTCGCCGCGCTCGACGTGCTGGTCCACATGGCCCGCGGGCGGCGCGCCTTCGCGGTGCTGGGCGAGATGGCCGAACTCGGCGACGCCTCCGTGGCGGAACATGCCAAGATCGGGCAGCATGTCGCGCGCAGCGGGATCGCCGGGCTCGTCGTGGTGGGCGCGAACGCGGCGGCGATGGCCGA
This sequence comes from Actinomadura sp. NPDC049382, assembly GCF_040677125.1. NCBI lineage: Bacteria > Bacillati > Actinomycetota > Actinomycetes > Streptosporangiales > Thermomonosporaceae > Actinomadura > Actinomadura sp. NPDC049382. Next base: position 1,384 of record NZ_JBFARO010000230.1, on the reverse strand, counting down.
AGGGGCCGGGCAGGTGGCGTCATGGACGGGAGAGTGCGTACAGGTGGATGACGTCGGCGCGGCGGTGGCCGTGCTCAGCGAGCGGCTCGCGCCGCGGGACGTCGTGCTGGTGAAGGGCTCGCGCGTGGCCGGGCTGGAACGGGTGGCCGAGGCGCTGCTGGCGGAGGCCGCCCGATGACCAACATCATCATCGCCGCGGGGATCGCGCTGGTCTTCGTGGTGGTCGGCACGCCGGTGTGGATCCGGATCGTCAACCGGCTCGGCTACGGCCAGATGATCCGCGACGAGGGCCCCGAGGCGCACCTCAAGAAGCGCGGCACCCCCACGATGGGCGGGGCGGTCTTCATCGTCGGCGCGCTCGTCGGCTACGCCGCGGCGCACCTGGTCACCGGCGAGGAGCCGACGATCTCCGGCGTCCTCGTGCTGTTCCTGATGACGGGCCTCGGCCTCGTCGGCTTCGTCGACGACTACATCAAGGTGTTCAAGCAGCGCAGCCTCGGCCTGCGCAGCGGCGCCAAGATGGTCGGGATCATCCTCGTCGGCGTCGTGTTCGCCGTCGGGTCGCTGAACTTCCCCAACGGCTACCAGGTCACCCCCGCCGACCCCCACCTGTCCTTCCTGCGCGACTTCGGCCCCTCGATCGGCCCGTACCTGTTCGTGCTGTGGGCGCTGCTGCTCATCGCGGCCATGTCCAACGGCGTGAACCTCACCGACGGGCTGGACGGCCTCGCCGCGGGCCCGGCCGGCATGGTGCTGGCCGCCTACGTGATCATCGGCAACTGGCAGCTGCGCAACAGCTGCGCCGCCGCCCTCGCCCCCAACTGCTACAGCGTCCGCGACCCCCTCGACCTCGCGGTGGTCGCCGCGGCCGTGCTCGGCGGCGTGTTCGGCTTCCTGTGGTGGAACGCCCCGCCCGCGAAGATCTTCATGGGCGACACCGGCTCGCTGGCGCTCGGCGGCGTGCTGGTCGGCCTCGCGATCCTCACCCGCACCCAGTTCCTGCTCGCGATCCTCTGCGGCCTCATCGTGATGATCACGCTGTCGGTGATCATCCAGGTCGGCGGGTTCAAGATGACCGGGAAACGGGTGTTCAAGATGGCCCCGCTGCAGCACCACTTCGAGCTGTCCGGCTGGGCCGAGACCACGATCGTCGTGCGCTTCTGGCTGATGTCCGCGCTGTTCACCGCGGCCGGGCTCGGCCTGTTCTACCTGGAATGGATGCCGAAGAAGTGAACGAGCCCTGGGACGGCCTGTCCGTGTGCGTGGCGGGGCTCGGCGTGTCCGGCCGCGCCGCCGCCCGCGTCCTCGCCGGCCGCGGCGCCCGCGTCACGATCGTGGACGCCCGCGACGGCGACGAGCAGCGCGGGCACGCCGCCGAGCTGGC